>NZ_JAMYQI010000008.1:192500-376891 GCF_040320805.1 Mesorhizobium sp. M0615
AGAGCGATCTGCTGCTGTGGTTTCCAAGTATCGATAATAGGTAACTTATCCTGAATACATAGGGATAAAGTGGCGAACGCGGGGAACTGAAACATCTAAGTACCCGTAGGAAAGGACATCAACCGAGACTCCGGAAGTAGTGGCGAGCGAACCCGGACCAGGCCAGTGGCGATTGAGAGACAAGCGGAACCTTCTGGAAAGTAGGGCCATAGTGGGTGACAGCCCCGTACGCGTAATGCAATCAATCGTCCTCGAGTAAGGCGGGACACGTGAAATCCTGTCTGAAATTGGGAGGACCACCTTCCAAGCCTAAGTACTCGTGCATGACCGATAGCGAACTAGTACCGTGAGGGAAAGGTGAAAAGCACCCCGACAAGGGGAGTGAAAGAGTACCTGAAACCGATTGCCTACAAACAGTGGGAGCCCGTAAGGGTCACCACGTACCTTTTGTATAATGGGTCAGCGACTTAGTGTGACGAGCAAGCTTAAACCGCTAGGTGTAGGCGCAGCGAAAGCGAGTCTGAACAGGGCGTTCAGTTCGTCGCATTAGACCCGAAACCGAGTGATCTAGCCATGAGCAGGTTGAAGGTAAGGTAACACTTACTGGAGGACCGAACCCATAACTGTTGCAATAGTTCGGGATGACTTGTGGCTAGGGGTGAAAGGCCAATCAAACTCGGAAATAGCTGGTTCTCCGCGAAATCTATTTAGGTAGAGCGTCGACCGAATACCCCAGGGGGTAGAGCACTGGATGGGCTAGGGGTCCTCACCGGATTACCAAACCTAACCAAACTCCGAATACCTGGGAGTACTAGTCGGCAGACACACGGCGGGTGCTAACGTCCGTCGTGAAAAGGGAAACAACCCTGACCTACAGCTAAGGTCCCCAAGTTATGGCTAAGTGGGAAAGGATGTGAGGATCCCAAAACAACCAGGATGTTGGCTTAGAAGCAGCCATCATTTAAAGAAAGCGTAACAGCTCACTGGTCTAAATAAGGGTCTTTGCGCCGAAAATGTAACGGGGCTAAAGCCATACACCGAAGCTTAGGGTTTGGTCCGCAAGGGCCAAGCGGTAGCGGAGCGTTCTGTAAGCTGACGAAGCCGTACCCGTGAGGGGTGGTGGAGGTATCAGAAGTGCGAATGCTGACATGAGTAACGTAAGGGGAGTGAGAGACTCCCCCGCCGAAAGACCAAGGGTTCCTGCTTAAAGCTAATCTGAGCAGGGTTAGCCGGCCCCTAAGACGAGGCGGAAACGCGTAGTCGATGGGAACCACGTTAATATTCGTGGGCTTGGAGGTAGTGACGGATCGCACAAGTTGTCCAATCTTATCGGATTGAACGGGCAGCGGAGCGGTTCCAGGAAATAGCTCCTCCTTATAAACCGTACCCGAAACCGACACTGGTGGTCAGGTAGAGTATACCAAGGCGCTTGAGAGAACTATGCTGAAGGAACTCGGCAAATTGCACGCGTAACTTCGGAAGAAGCGTGACCCTTTTCTACGCAAGTAGAGGAGGGTGGCACAGACCAGGGGGTAGCGACTGTTTATCAAAAACACAGGGCTCTGCGAAGTCGCAAGACGACGTATAGGGTCTGACGCCTGCCCGGTGCTGGAAGGTTAAGAGGAGGGGTGCAAGCTCTGAATCGAAGCCCCAGTAAACGGCGGCCGTAACTATAACGGTCCTAAGGTAGCGAAATTCCTTGTCGGGTAAGTTCCGACCTGCACGAATGGCGTAACGACTTCCCCGCTGTCTCCAGCATAGACTCAGTGAAATTGAATTCCCCGTGAAGATGCGGGGTTCCTGCGGTTAGACGGAAAGACCCCGTGCACCTTTACTATAGCTTTACATTGGCATTCGTAGTGGCATGTGTAGGATAGGTGGTAGGCTTTGAAACCTGGGCGCCAGCTCAGGTGGAGCCACCCTTGAAATACCACCCTTATTACTATGGATGTCTAACCGCGGCCCGTTATCCGGGTCCGGGACAATGTATGGTGGGTAGTTTGACTGGGGCGGTCGCCTCCTAAAGAGTAACGGAGGCGCGCGATGGTGGGCTCAGAACGGTCGGAAATCGTTCGCTGAGTGCAATGGCATAAGCCTGCCTGACTGCGAGACTGACAAGTCGAGCAGAGACGAAAGTCGGTCATAGTGATCCGGTGGTCCCGCGTGGAAGGGCCATCGCTCAACGGATAAAAGGTACGCCGGGGATAACAGGCTGATGACCCCCAAGAGTCCATATCGACGGGGTTGTTTGGCACCTCGATGTCGACTCATCGCATCCTGGGGCTGGAGCAGGTCCCAAGGGTATGGCTGTTCGCCATTTAAAGCGGTACGTGAGTTGGGTTCAGAACGTCGTGAGACAGTTCGGTCCCTATCTGCCGTGGGTGTAGGAATATTGAAAGGATCTGTCCCTAGTACGAGAGGACCGGGATGGACGGATCTCTGGTGGACCTGTTGTGGCGCCAGCCGCATAGCAGGGTAGCTATATCCGGACGGGATAACCGCTGAAGGCATCTAAGCGGGAAACCCACCTTAAAACGAGTATTCCCTGAGAACCGTGGAAGACGACCACGTTGATAGGCCGGGTGTGGAAGAGCGGCAACGCTTGAAGCTTACCGGTACTAATAGTTCGATCGGCTTGATCGTTCTCATTCCTTATGCTCATCGTGAACACGATGATCTGACCAGCGCTCACGCATGAGCGGCCCTTACGGGCCTATGCTCCGCGAGGGCGCCGGAAAACCGGCGACGCGCAGTCGCGCTTGCGGGCTTGCGCCCGAAAGCAAAACACAAACGTCGCCTTGGCACGAAAAAACAGCTTCTCGATATAACGTGCGTTTTGCCGACCTGGTGGTTATGGCGGAGCGGCTGCACCCGATCCCATTCCGAACTCGGCCGTGAAACGCTCCAGCGCTGATGGTACTTCGTCTCAAGACGCGGGAGAGTAGGTCGCTGCCAGGTCTGCAAAACGCACGTTGAACTCTCATCCGCAAACCGGATGAAACTGAAATCTTCTCTCTACGAAAAGGCCCGCCAAGGGATCACGGGCCGCGCAAGCGGCCCTTTCATTTGGTCAGCCATATACCTATCTGTAAGCCATCCTGTTCATAGGCTTACGTCCAGATAAGCAAGCAAACGCTTGCTTCAGATCCGGAGCAAGCAAGAGCTTGCCCTGGAGAGTCCGGAGCAAGCAAGAGCTTGCCCTGGAGGTGACGCGGGGTGGAGCAGCCCGGTAGCTCGTCAGGCTCATAACCTGAAGGTCACAGGTTCAAATCCTGTCCCCGCAACCAACATCAAAAACAGCCCGCTTCACGCGGGCTTTTTGCGTTCGGACCGTGATCGATGGCCGCGACCGGATATTCAACGATCGAGGAGGGCAGCAAGGCTGGCGTGCTCGACTTTATTGACAGGTCCGCGAACCGGGGGGTGATGCCGCCTCGGCGCATTTCGGCGAGAGCTACACGTCGAGCATTGGGAGTTCGCCAGCCCGTCATGGCAAGCGATCTGCACGACAACAGCATGATTCGAGCGGCGGAGAGATCGTCGTACGAAGGCGCGAACCGTTGATTTAAACAACCCGCGCCTTGCCGAAGCTTTTCGTCGCGGGCCGCGTCAGCCAGCTCGCCGCAATGACGCCTGGAAGACCAGCGAGGTCCAGCTGTTGCTCGAGGCGAGATGGCAATAGAGCAGCGCAAGCGCGCCGGATTTCCTGAGATCGAGAAACGCCTCGTCGCTCAATTTGTTGAAGGCCGGCTCGTCGATCACCTGAAAGTCGGTGAGGTTGAGGGTCTCGCCGCCCTCCAGCGTCACCTTGCTCTGCCGCGGCGCGAACAGGCCGTGCGCGTCGATCTTGTCGATCATGGCGCGAGTCGCATTGAAGTCGGTCTGGAACTGGCTGCAGAAGGCGAGCGCCTGCTTCGAGGCCTCGGCCGGCTCGTTGCCGTCGAAGAAGGGCGCGATCTCGTCGCTGTCCTTGGACGAAGGCATCTGCTCGACGACGCGTTCGCTGGCACGGTCGATGCACAACGTCAGGCGGCCGGTCGTTTTCGATTCATCGGCGAGGATGAAGGGGTAACGGCGGACATAGGCGGGAATGTAATGCGGCTCCGCCCATTTGCCGTCGGCGCCTACGAACAGGTTCTGGTCCTGGCGCAGACCGGTGATGATGACAGGCGCCTTGGCGTCGCCAATGAAAACGATCGGATAGGAGCGCATCGCCGCCGGCATTTCCGATGCGACGACGGGGATGGCGTGCGCGGTGCGGGCAAAGGAGAAATCGGCCCGCGCCGTAAGGCCGAGTGAGCCGTGCCGCAGCGGATTGAGCGCCTCGGGTTTTTTGTAGAACAGCGGCAGCGTGTTGGTCGCGGTGCTTCCGGCCGGGGCCGTGTCTGTTTTCGCGTCAGTCATCCCTAGTGTTCTCCTCTTATACCATTCCGGTTTAGGCCAGTGGCTGCCGGTGCGCAACGCGTTGACGGCTGCTTCACCCTACGTGGCCAAGATAAATCTATCTGTTTGTTTGATCGTGCTCTTTTGTACTTCTGGAGATCGA
Organism: Mesorhizobium sp. M0615; assembly: GCF_040320805.1. Classification (NCBI taxonomy): domain Bacteria; kingdom Pseudomonadati; phylum Pseudomonadota; class Alphaproteobacteria; order Hyphomicrobiales; family Phyllobacteriaceae; genus Mesorhizobium; species Mesorhizobium sp. M0615. Next base: position 197,047 of record NZ_JAMYQI010000008.1, read on the forward strand.
GCTCTATAGACAGCACGCCATGAAGCGGCGAGATTGGCTGACGGGATAGACATCTCAAGAGAGCCGTCTGAAAGACAGACGAACCAGGGCAGGCGCATGGCATCGCTTTCGGATTTCGAGCAGGGGCAGAGCTTTTCCGTCGAAGCCGGCGGTCAGACGCTCACGATGGAACTGAGCGCGGTGCAGCCCATTGCCAACAGCCCGCGCGACGGCGGTGGCTTCACGCTGCTGTTCAGGGGGCCGCGCGACGCGGCGCTGCCGCAGGCTATCTATCGGTTCAACGGCAAAAGCGGCGCCCATGAGATCTTCATCGTGCCGATCGCTGCCGATGAGGCAGGGCGGCTTTACGAGGCGGTATTCAACTGATTTTTTTCGACCGGATCGGCCACGGGGACGCTCCGGCCATCAGGGCGATTTGGCAGCGCGGCGGCTCGACATATGATCGACTATATCGAGATTGCGGACGTATTTGACGGAGCGGCGTGTAGCGCACTGTGCGCGGAAATTCGGGCGGCCTTGGGCCGTCCGGCCGGCCTGCTGGGGCGTGCCGACCAGAAGATGGCATGGCCGGAGATCCGAAAGACCGTGCGCGCCGATGTTTCGCAGGCCACTGAAGAGCGAGTGAGTGCCCTGTTGGCGCAGCAGAAGGCGGCTCTGGAGCGGCATTTCGGGCTGCTGCTCGGCCAGGTCGAGAAACCTCAGTTCCTTCACTATCGGCAAGGCGATTTCTTTGTGCCGCACCAGGATGGCAACACGCCGCTCATTCACGACGAGTCGCGGTTCCGAAAGATCTCGGTGGTGATCTTTCTCAACCGTCAATCGGACAACCCTTCGCCAGAAAGCTATGCAGGCGGCTCGCTGGTCCTGCATGGGCCTTACAGCGGCCCGGACCTGCGCATTGCCATGCCGGCATTGCCGGGCTCTCTCGTCGCCTTTCGCTCGGAAACGACGCATGAAGTCACCCCGGTCACGTGCAACGAACGTTTCACCATCGTCTCCTGGTATCGCGGCACGTGACGACCGGCACGGCCCTTACGGCGAACGGATCATCAGGTCGTAGACGCCCTTGTCCTCGGCAACGGTGAAGCCGAGGCGCTTGTAGAGCCGCCGCGCTGGATTGTTCTTCTCGACATGGATCGAGACCGACTTGCCGACGGCGGCGGCCTCATCGATGAGATCGGCGAGCAACGCACCGCCAGACCCCTTGCCGCGATGCGCCGGCAGGAAGGCGATATCTATGATGCAATGCTCGCTCGCCGAGCGCTCGATATACAGGCGACCGATATCTTGCCTTGCCTGCTCGATCACCAGCCAGTCGGCGTTGGGATAGTATTTCTGGTAATGCGCGTGCTGCGCTTGAAACTGCATGTCGAGGAACGCCGTTTTCTGCGCGTCGCTCCACGGCGTGACGGCAAGTTCTTCGGCGCGGGTCGAGGCGTAGAGCGCCGACAGGAACGGCAGATCGGTGTCCGCCATCGGGCGGAACGTCAGATCAATCCGCGCCGCGCGCACCCAGCAAAATATAACAGGCCCGTTGTCCACAATCGGAAGCTGGATCATGGAGTGGCGCTTACGGACGCGCCGGATAAACGCCTTGCATAGCAATGATGAACGTCATCGCCAGATAGGGAGGCAGGTTGTTGTGAGGCAACGTACTGCCCGTCATGCTCAGTGCCTGGGGGTCCATCTGGACCAGATTTTGCGAAGTGTTGTTCTGATACAGCGTTCCGCCCCCCGATTTCCCCAGAACAACCGCATCGGTAAGAGTTCCCTGGGCGCCACTCTCGGTGGATATCGCGACAAAATGATTATGTTGCGGCATTTCCGTTTGCAGAAGGGTGATGGACGTTTCGCCACCCGTCTCGCCGAGAAACCGCTCCGACAAGCCATTGCCCTGTCCTTGCCCCATGGGCGCGGAGCCAGCCATATTCGGCAACGCGAAGGTCGACTTGCCGTCGCCGCCGTAAACTGTGCCCAGCAGCGAAAACAGCGCCGTATTCTGCGAGATTGGCAGGAGCTGGCCATCGCAGGTCGCCCACCCCGTCGGGGCGAAATCTCCGGCAAAAATTCGAATTTCGGCGACGAACGGATTGGTCATGGCAAGTCTCTAGCTTTGCTGGGGGAAGATGCCAAATAGCGAGATGATGAAACTGACGGCGAGGAACGGCACCATATTGTCGTGAGGCTGGCTGCCGCCGGCCGGCGAAATGGCTCCGGCGGCCATGTTGCCATCAGGTGCGATACCCACATAGGGCGTCAGCAGGCTCGATGTCGCCAGGACACCGCCGGACGGACCCGGATTCTTGGCGATATTCGACGAACCGGTCCAGGTATGGGAATGGTTCGGCATTTGTTGGGTTGAAACAGTGACGGATTCGACCCCGCCCAGTTCTCCGATGATATAGGTCTGGCTGACCAGCGGGCCCTTGCCAGCATGGACGGGGATGCGGGATGCGAGGTTGGGCAGGGCGAATGTTTCCTCCCCGTCGCCGCCATAGGTCGTACCGATCAGATTGAACAAGGTTTCGTTCTCGGAGATCGGCATCAACTGGCCTTGGCAGAACGCCCAGCCATTCGGAGGGAAATTGCCACCGAACATCCTGATCTCGCCGACAAAAGGTTGGCTCATCGAAGCGTCCTCTTAATTTCGCGACGGGAATATGCCTTGCAGGGCAATGATGAAATTCAAGACGAGATAGGGCGATCTGTTCTCATGCGGCTGGCCGCCACCGACGAAAGTGATGTTTTCCTTCGCCATAGCCACCGCGCTGCCAGGCGGCTGATAGATCGGGCTGGCGTTCGCCCCCAACAGCGCGCCGGATGGATTGTTGACGTTGCCGGCAGTGTTCGATGCGTTGACGAAATGGTTGTGTGTCGGCATTTCGCCGAGCGTGAGCGTGTGAAACTCTTCGCCGCCCTGGCCGCCGACAATTGCACCAATAGGGCCGCCCGTATGAACCGGCGCACGTCCCCTCATATCCGGAAGGGCAAAATTTGTCTGGCCGTTGCCGCCGTACCTGGTGCCAAGAAGTGAGAACAATGGCTGGTTCTGGTTAAGCGGCAACAACTGGCCGTTACAAAATGCCCAGCCGCGCGGTGCATAGTTCCAGGAAATGATCTTGACTTCACCTAAATAAGGCTCACTCATCCCCGTTCCCTCCGTTGGCCGCTTACTGTCTGAATTCTTGTATTATGCCTAAGTAAGACAACAAGTCGATATCAAATTCATAAAATATATTTCCTAGGACGAAATCCAAGGTTGCTGACTACGGTGTCGCGGCAGGCAGCAGTGGCAGCGGCTGGTTGAAGAACGTCCGGGTGTCCGTCAGTGCCGTTGCCCCGCCATTGACGGTTTCGATACCGGCCTCGCTCGCCTGCGGTACGTTGATCGTGCCGTCGGCGCCGCCGAGGCCGTCCGCGAGGAAGCGGATGGCATTGGCGTTGTTGACGTTGGTGATGGTGTTGGCATGAACGTCGGCATTGATGATAGCGCCGGCAAATGTGGCGGTGACCGTGATGCCGCGGCTGTCGGCATTGTCGCGAATGGTGTTGTTGGTGACCGTCGCGTGCACGGTGCCCGGCTGCACGAGCTGCGTGATCGAGACGCTGTCGCCACCGCTTATGCCGTTGACGCCGATGCTCTGGATAATGTTGTTGTCGATCAGCACCTTGGCGACGCCGAGGCTTTCATGCCCAACCCTGATGCCGTTGCCGGTTCGCGATCCCGAGGTTGCTACGCCTTGCGTACCGATGACGTTGTTGGCGATTGTGCCGTCAAGCGTCCGTGCGAGGTCGCCGCTGCTGAACACGTTGATGGCCGTCGAGTCGCTGTTGGTGACGGTGTTGTTCCGGACGGTGAAATTCAGATTGCCGCCCGTGCCGGCGCCGGAATTGCTGCTCTGGGTAAGGTTGATGCCGTTGTTCAGATTGTTGAATAGATTTCCCGTGGTCTCGCCGATGTGAGCGTTGACGGTGCCGTCATTGGCAATGACGAACAGACCGGTTCCAGGGATGACTCCCGGTCCGGGATAGGCGTTGTTGCCGGTGAAGGTTGCGCCGTCGACGGTCAGCGTCATCGTCGGCGCGCCGGCGACACCGGCGCCGTCCGCCTCGAAGATGAAGTCGCTGCCGGCATTGTTTGAGGCGCCGTTGTTCGAGAACGTGCCGCCGCTCACCACCAGGTTCGCCAACGTGCCGCCGGAATTGATGACCTGCACGTTATGGGTGAATGAGTTGGAGACCGTGAGGTTGGTGAACGTGGCGACGTGCGAGGCGTTGCCGGTAAGTTCGTTGAACAGGATTCCGGACTCGGTGTTGGCATCGGCATTGCTGTTCAGGGTCAGACCGTTGAGCACCACACCGTTGACGCGCAGGCCCTTTATGCCGTTGCCCGCATTGTCGCTGATAATCATGTTGCTCAGGCTGACATCCTGAGTGTCGGTCAGGCTGACGCCATCGCCGGTCGAGTTCTGGATCGTGCCGCCGCTGCCCCCCGTCGCGCCGGTGCCGGTCACCACCAGATTGCCGCTGGTGCCGGTGTTGTTGAGCACGATGCCGTTGGCTGCACCATTGGACGCAATGCTCCTGAACGTCACGTCGCCGGCGCCGATCGTCGTGTTGGCGACATTAAGGGCCGTGCCCGTGCCGGACACGATGGTGTTGCCGGTGCCCTGCACCGTCATCGTGCCGCCGGTGGTGGCTGCCGGACCGGGGCCGGTGGCGCTGAAACCGGCGCCGCTGGTCGTGGCGATGACCAGCCCGCCATTGGTGAAGTTGATCGTCGCGCCGGCATTGTCGCTCAGGCTGACGCCAGCCGCCGTGGTCGAGGTGATCGATTTCGACGCGCCGGAGAAGGTGATGATGCCGGCGACATTGTCGTCCAGCAGGATGCCGATCTGGCCCGCCGCATTATGCGTGATGTTGCCCGACAGGGTGATGTTGCCGGCGGTCAGGGCGCGATCCTGGATGTTGACCGCCTGGCCGGTGCTGCCGCTGGTGATCGCGCCGGCATAGGTGAACGCCGCCGTGCCGCCGCTGTTGGCGGTGCCTAGGCCATCGCCGATACGGATCACGGCGCTTGTTCCGCCCACCAGCGCGCCGGTGCCGAGGTCGATCGCTCCCGAACCGGTGACGGAATCGAGGATGACGGCGCTGGTGCCGCCGGCGCCTTTGTTTGTGGAAGCGAAGGTCACGCCGCCCGCCGCGATAGCAACGCTGTCAAGGTTGACCGCGACGCCGCTGCCGGTCGAAATCGTGTTGCCCGAGCCGATAACGGTCACGGTGCCAGTACCGTTGCTCGTGGCGTTGAAGCCGGTGCCGGAGGTGGTGGTGATGGCTAGGCCGCCGCCGGTGAAGTTGACCGCGGTGTTGGTGTTCGCCGTCAGGTCGACGGCATTGTTGGCTCCGGTGGTCAGTATCTTGCTGGCGCCGGAGAAGTTGATCGTGCCGCCGGTGTTGGCGTTGACGAGGATCCCGTTGGCCACGCCGCCGGTGGCGCTGAGAGTGCCCGACAATGTCGTGGTGCCGGCGGTGCGGGTGGAGATGCTGACGACGTTTCCGGCCGTGGTCTTGGTGACCGAGCCGGCATAGCTGACATTGGCCGAGCCGCCGGTGACCAGGAAGGCCGCGCCGGTCGCGCCGCCGAGCGCACCGGAGCCGAGGCTGACAGTGCCGGCGCCGGTGACATTGGTCAGCGACACGTTGTTGGTGCCGCCGGTCGAATTGGTCGAGGTGAAATTGATGCCGGTGGTGGCGATGCCGTTGAGGTTGACCGCCTGCGCGGAAGTGGAGCTCACCGTGCCGGTCGTCACATTGACCGTGCCGCCATTGATGGCGCTGAATCCGGTGGTGCCGTTTGTGACGATGTCGAGGTTTGCGAAGCTGACGGTCGAGGCCGTGGCGCCGTTGTTGATTGCGACTGCGGTGCCGGTCATCGGCGTCGTGGTGCCGAGATCGACCGTACCGGTGAAGCTCACCGTATTGGCCGCCGTCGCGCCGGAAATGCTGATGCCGCTCGCAGCGCCGTTGGCGATCACCGAGCCGGCGAAGGTGAAGCTGCCGCCAGCGCGGGTCGAGATCGTGGCCGCCGCGCCCGACGTGCTGATGATGGAGCTGGCGCCGTCGAAGCTGATCACCGCGTTGCCGCCGGTCACCGAAAGGCCGCTGCCGCCCGATATATCGACATTGGTACCGGCAATCGTGCCGCCAGCGCCCGACGCGCCGCCGAAGGCGATGCCGGTGCCGGTCGCTGCGGTGGTGATGTTGACGTTGGTCAGCGTCGTCGTGCCGGCGGTGTTGTCGAGTTTGAAAGCAATGCCGGTGGCGCCGGTGCTGGTGACGTTGGTGATGGTGCTGTTGGACGCGTTCAGCCACACATCGCTGGCGTTGCCGGAGAAAGCAACGTGGTTGATCTTCGTGCTGTTCGACGGCGTGATCTCGATACCCTGCGTGGCAAAATTGCGGATAGTCATGTTGCTGATGACGGTATTCGCAGCACCCGCGCCATTGTCCTTGACGCCACGCGCGGCACCCGCCGGGCTGCCATCGAGGATGAAGCCGTCGATGATGTTGCCGCTGGCGCCGAGCGTAATGACATTGTTGCCGGCGCTCGTCGTCAGCGTCGCGGCGCCATTGGGCGTCTGGTCGATGATCGAGATGCTGTTGCTGGCCAGCTGGATGGTGGAGGGCACCGTCAGCGCCAGGTTGATGTTGCCGTTGCCGAAGCCGCGCACCTGCTCGCCGATGGCGAGCGCCAGCGTATCGTTGCCATTGCTGCCTGCCGCGGTGATGACGCCGCCATCGTTGACGAGGACGAGAATGTCCGTCGACACTGCTGCCGCTTCGGCGGTGGTCAGCGTCGCCAGATTGTTCTGGTCGCGGCCGCTGCCGTCGCCGGTCGCGGAAGCGCCGACGAAATAGACCTTGCCGACACCGAAGCCCAAGCCCGGGGTCGACTGGAAGTTCACGTCCTGGAAGTTGTAGGTGCCGGCAACCGGCGCACTGGAGGCGTCGATGCCTACATTGGCGCCGATGGTCGAGAGCTGGTCGGTCGCCGATTCGCCGTCGCCATAGGTGAAAGCGAGGTTGGTGGCGCTGTTGAGGAACACGCCGGTGTTAACCCCGGCTATGCTCGAACTGGCGCCGCCGACCACGGCATCACCGAGGCGCACCGTCTGGCCGCCGATGGCGCCGCGCAGGTCGACGGCGATCGAGGTGCCGGCGGCGGCGGCATTGGTGACATCGAAGTCATTGGCCGTCACCGCCGCATTGATGGTGGCACCGTTGAGGTCGAAGGCCACGCCCGTGGTGCTGTTCAGGCCGATGTCGAGATCGTTGAAGGACAGCGCCGCGCCAAGCGTGCCGGAAACATCGACACCACGCGTGGTCATGCCTTGCAGGTTGACCGTGCCGAGAATGATGGCCCCGCCGCCCGACGAGGCGATATTGGTCAGCGAGATGCCGGTTGCGGCGGCAGTGGCCGAAACACTGTCGAAATTCATGCCCGCAGCGCCAATCGTAACGCCATTGAGGTTCAACGCGGTGCCGCCGGCCGTCGTGGTGATGCTGTTGTCGCTGAGGAGCGCGCCGACGCTGACCGTGCCACCGCCGCTGGCGTTGAAGCCCGTGCCGGAGGTGGTGGTAATCACCAGGCCACCCGTATCGAAGTTGATCGTCGCGCTGGTGTTGGTCGTCAAGTCGACCGCCGTATTGGCGCCAGTGGTCAGCGTCTTCGTGCCACCGCTGAGAGTGATGGTCCCGCCGGAGTTGCCGTGGACATAAATACCATTGTCGAAACCGCCGGTGGCGCTGAGCGCGCCGGACAGTGTGACCGTGCCGCCGGTGACGCCGGAGATGTCGACGATCTTGCCGGCGGTGGTCTTGGTGACCGTGCCGCCATAGCTGACGGTCGCAGCACTGCCATTGAGCAGGAATGCGACGCCCGAAGCGCCGCTCAATGCGCCGGATCCGAGGCTGACTGTTCCGGTGACATTGGCCAGGCCAACATTGTTGGTGCCGCCGCCCGACGAGGTCGAGTCGAGCGCAATGCTGGCGGCGACGCCGGAGAGGCTGATCGCCTGGCCGAGGGTCGAGTTTACCGTCTCGGCACCGCCGGTGGCGGTGATGCCCATCGTGCCGCCGGTGCCCACGATGGCCGTGCCGGAGGTGGTGTCGATGGTCACACCGCCGGTGAAGCTTGTCGTGCCGCCGCTCTGCGACAGGCCGACGCCGCTCGTCGTATCGATGTTGGCGAGGCCGGTGACGTTGACCGTGCCTGATACCACATGGATGCCGCCGCCGGCCGTGGCGGTGTTGTTGACCGTCACCGCGCCGAAGGTGAACGTGCCGGTGTTGGCGCCGGTGCCGTCTATGCCGAAGCTGCTGGTGCCGGTGATGCTGGTCGCGCCGGAGACATTCACCGCCCCGGTGACGCCGTTGAGGATGATGCCGCTTGTGCCGCCGCTCGAGGTGATGCTGTCGAAATTGACGCCGCCGGCGCCGAGTGTGCCTTGCAGCGATAGCGCTGTCTGGCCCGTAGCGTTGATCGTCGTCGAGCCGGCATTCGCGACGGTCAGGACATTCAGCCCCGAGAGGCTGAGGCCAGTGGCGAGGGACGTCGTGATGTCGAGGCCGCCATTGAAATTGACGGCGCCGCCGGCGGTGCCGCCCGAAATCGAGACGCCATTGCCGCCGGTGATCGTCACCTGGTCGGTGAAGGTCACCGCGCCGCTGGTGCGGTTGGCGATATTGATGCCGCCACCGGTCAGCGTTCCCGGAGTGGCGCTGTTGGGCAGGATGCCGCGTGACACCGAAATGGTGCCGCTGCCGCCGTTGACGTCGAGCAGCGTGCCGGCAACGTTGATGTTGTTGTTGATGATAGACAGATTGCCGTTGAGGCCGGCGACCTGGATGGCCGTCTGACCAGCGGCGACGTTGCTGATCGTCACGCCTTCGATGGTGATGCCGCTGGCATTGCTGAAGCCGACCGCGCTCTGGTCGATCAGGAATGCGGCACCGGTCGCGCTGCTGAAGTCGAAAGCGGTGTGGCGCACGGCGTTGTCGCCGAGCAATTGCATCAGGTTGGCCGTCCCGCTGACGACGGCCTCGTCGCCGGTGATGTTGCCGCCGGTGGCGCCAAGAGCACCTTGGACGTTGGCCGGCTGGATCGTGCCGGTCGAAACCACATTGCTGTTGCCGAAGCCGGTGATCGTCTGGCCGGAATCGAGCGTGAAGGCGGTGGCACCGAGATTGATCGTGCCGACAAAGGCGAAGTTCTGCGTGCCGGTCAGCGCATCGGCGGCGGCGAGCGAAATGGTGTTGACGCCCATGCTGAGATTGCCGGTCGTGCCGGCGGCGATGAAGCCGCCCGACTGCGAGACCAGCGTGACCGAACCGGGCGCGGTGGCGAGGTTGGCGCTGCCGGTGAAGAACACGTCGTCGAAATCGTAGTTGCCGAGCGTCGGATCGAGACCGACCGTGTTGACGGTGAAGCCGCCGGCGGCGGCGATGATGAAGGATTCCAGCCCGTCGGTCGAATCGCCGTCGCCGAAGGTGAAGTTGGCATTGGCGGAGGTCGCCGTGGTCTGGCCGGACGACAATTCGACGCCGATGCCGACATTGTCGATCTTCGAGCCCTGCAGGAAGGTGATGACCTTGTTGCCGGTGGTCGACGACAGGTCGATGCCGCGCGAGGTCAGGTCGCCCAGGCCGGTGATCGTCGTCAGGCCGAAATCGGCCGTCGTCGAGGAGCCGCTGAAGTCGATGCCGGTCTGGTTGGCGCCGACATCGTCGATGGTGGTCGTGCCGAAGCTGACATCGTTGTTGGTGCCGGCGAAGTTGATGCCGGCAGTGCCGCTCGTGGTGCCCAGCTTGACCTGGGTCGTGCCGAAGGTCACCGTGCCGGCATTGCCGACAATGTTGATGCCGATGCCGCCGGCGCCCGTCACGGTCACCGCCCCGAAGGTTGCCGATGCGGTGCTCGCGACACCGGAGATGGACAGGCCGGTGCCCAAGGCATTGGTGATCGATAGCGGGATGGTAACATTCAACGTTGCGGTGCCGATCAGGCCACCGACCACCGCGCCGCCGCCACCGCTCGCCGACAGGGTCGGGCCGGTGAAGCTGAACGCACCGCCTGCCGGGGGCAATGTCGAGCCGATGGCGAACAGATTTCCGGTGCCGGTTGACGTGACGCTGCCGCTGAACTGGGCCGAGCCGCCGATGGTGCCGTCGATCTTGACCGCCGTTCCTGGTGCTGTTGCCGAGCTGGAGATGTTGGCCGAGACCGTGATCGCGGCGCTGCCGCCAAAAACCACGACGCCGTTGCCGGTGCCGGAATTGGTGATGGTGCCGCCGATGTTGATCGTGCCGGTGTTGTTGGTCAGGCTGACGTCGTCGCCCGAAACCAGCGTCGTCACCAGATTGTTGACATTGACCGTCGCGGCGCTGCCTTGCACCACGAAGCCGGGGCCACCGCCAACAACCGTGTCGATCGTCGTCGTGCCATTGAAGGTAACGGCGTTGGCCACGTTGGTGAGGCGGATGGCGTCGCCATTGACGCGATTGATGTCGACCGCGCCGAAGGTGACGCTGCCGCCGCTGGTGTTTTCGATGAGGATGCCGGTCTGCACGGCGCCGCCTGAGCCGTCGACGGTGATGCTGTCGAAAATGACGCCGCCTGCGCCGATGGTCAAACCGCCGGCGCCACCGAGATGGATGCCGTTTTCGACAGGGCCGAGCCCAGATGCGGTCGTGTTGGTGCCGGTGACGGTGAGCGTGCCGCCATTGATGGCGCTGAAGGCAAGGCCGCCATCGGTGGTGAGGTCGAGCCCGCCGGTGAAATTGATCGTGCCGCCGGCATTGCCGGTCAGGTCGATGGCGTTGGCCGCGCCGGTGCTGGCGGTGATTTGGCCGGCGAAGGTGGCCGACCCGCCGGTCATGCCGCTGATCATGACCGCGCTCGCGGCACTCGTCTGATTGATGGTGCCGTTGTAGGTGAGGTTAGGCGTTGCTCCAAGAATGCTGAGCGCCGTGCCCGTCGTGCCGGCGATCGAACTCGCATTGTCGAAGGTCAGCGTGCCCGTGGAACCGCCCGTGACGCTGACGCCGATACCGGCGCCGGTGATGTCCAAATTGTTGAAGGTGCCGGTGCCGCCGAAGTTGCTGGCCAGCAGGCCAGTGCCGCTGACGCCGCCCATCGTCGTGTTGGTGATGTTGATCGCACCCGTTGCGCCGGTCAGGTCGATGCCGGTTACGGCGCTGCTGATCGTCACCCCGGTGATGGTGGCCGCGTTTACATTCGATCCGTTGATCGCCGAGCCCGAACCCGCATTGCTGACGCTGAGGTCGGCGACGCGGTTGCCGTTGGCGAGATCGATGGTGCTGCCGGCCGAGTTGTTGAGAGTGGCGGCGCCATTGCCGAACGGATCGACCTGGGTGCCCGACGTAACCACCTCGGCGCCGGTGACGTTGGCGGGCGGCCCGCCGAGAGCGACGGTGTTGCCGTTGGCGAAGGAGACGATCTGCTGGCCGTCGGCAAGCGTGAAGCCGTCGGCATCGGTGTTGATGGTTCCAGCGCCGCTGTTGACAAGGACGAAGATGGTGTTGGCGTCGGTCGTCAGACCGTCGGCGGCGTCGGCGTTGATAAGGTCGCCAACGCTCGCGCCGGAGCCGGTTCCGGTGTTTGCTGCGCCGACGAAGATGACGTTGGCGGTGTCGAACAGCTGCGGGCCGACCAAATGGGTGGCGTTGAAAGCATAGGTGCCGTTGCCGGCTAGCAGGCCGCGCATGTCGAGCGAGGCGGTCGTCCCGGTGATCGAACTGGTGCCGACACCGGCGCCGAACGAGAAGGTCGTGTTTGCGCTGGTGCCTGCCGCGCCGTTGGTGCCCATCTGGACGCCGGTGCCGGCGGAGATCACACCGGTGCCGATCGTCACCGAGCCGCCGGTGGCGCCGGAAAGGTCGATGCCCGTGGAAGTGCCAGCTCCGGCAATGTCGAGCGACGTGGCGGTGAAGGTCGACTGGCTGCCCGACAGGTCGAGCCCGGTCTTGCCTGTGGGCAGGCCGGTGATGTCGATGTTGGCGAAGCTGATCGTGCCGTTGGCGCCCTGGACGTCGATGCCGCTCTGGGTCGGCTGGCCGATGCTGGCGTCGCCGAACGTTACCGCGCCGGAATTGCCATTGAGGAGGATCCCGTTCACGCCGGCCTGGTTGATCGTCACCGTGCCGAACGTGGTGGCGCCGGAACTGTTGTTGATCGAGATGCCGTCGCGCGATGGCTGGGTGATGGTGGCCGCGCCGCCGAAATCAACCGTGGCGGCGCTGTTTGTGATGAAAATGCCGTCGAAAAGGGTGTTGGAGGTCGTCGTGGTGCCGGTAACGGAGAAATTGCCGCCGACGTTGCCCAGGCCGATTCCACTCTGTCCGCCGGACTGGCTCACCGTGTCCAGCGTGACATTGAGCGCCATCGGGTTGATTAGCCCGAAAGTGACGACATAGACGGCCTGGAGGCCGTTGCCCGAAACCGTGCCGCCGGTCGTCGTCAGGCTTCCGCCGCCCGTCGAGTTGACGAAGATGCCTAAGCCGCCATTGTCCTTTGCATCGAGCGTCTCGAATCCATAGTTTCCGCCGCTGACGATGAACAGGCCGTGGCCGGTATTGTTCGAGAGTGTCGTCGTGCCGGTGAAACTGTAAGTTCCGCCACCATTGTCGATGAGCAGGCCGCTGCCGGTATTGCCGCTTGAGTTCAAATTGTCGGCGGAAACATTGTTGATGGCGCCATCGAACAGCACGCCGTTCAGGCTGGCGCCTGAAACATTCAGCCCCGACATCGTGACATTGCTGACTCCGCTGCCATGCACGCCATTGCCGTTCGCCACACCGGCGATGTTGAAGTCGAGCAGCGACGTGTTGTTGGCCAGCGTCACGGCGTCGCCGGTGCCGGTATTGGTCAGCGTGGCTGCGCCGCCTGGATCCGAGACGACCTGGTCATGCTTGACGTTGTCACCGGTGACGTTGACGGGAATGCCGCCGAGCGAGAAAGTACGCCCATTGCCGAACGAAGCCATTGTCTGTCCGGCACTCAGCGAGAAGCCGCCAGAGGCGTCGATGGGCGTCCCGTCATTGACCAGCACGAAGATCGCGGTGCCGTTGGTGATAAGGTCAGCCTGGTTAATCGCAAGCAGACTAGACGTGGAAGAGCCGTCACCCAATGATCCGACGCCGCCGACGAAAATCACATTCTGCTGGTCGAACAGCTGCGGACCGCTGAAGGTCGTCGAGCCGAAAGCATAGAGCCCGAGCGTCTGGTTGAGCCCCCGCGCGTCGAGCGAGGCGGTGATGCCGGCAATCGAGCCGCCGCCGAAACTGAATTGGGCATTGGCCGAATTGGCCAGCGAGCCGGAAATGCCGAAGCGCACGCCGGTATCGACATTGGCGATCGCGCCGCCATCGGTGATGACGATCGTCGCCCCGCCCGCGCTCGGCGAAGACAGATCGATGCCGATCGAGCCGGCGGCGCCTGTGCCAGTGATGTTGAGCGACTGCGCCCTGAAATTGGTCTGGCTGCCGGAGAAATCGAGGCCGACGCCGGAGCCGAGGCCAGCAATGACGATGTTGCCGGCAATTATCGATGTGTTGGCGCCCGCAAACACCATGCCGTCGGTGCCGGGATTGGTGATGTTGATGTCGCCGAAGCGGATCGCGGCCGGCGAATCCGTGATCGCGATGGCCGGTCCGGTCGTGTTCGAGATCGTCGTCGCGCCGTTGACGGTGAGGCTGCCCGAAAGATTCTCGAGCACGACGCCCGATGTGCCGCCGGTCTGGGTGATCGAATCCAGCACGATATGGGCGGTGATCGGATCGATGAAGACACCGACGCCGTCGTCGCCGAGCGCCTTGTTGCCCGACACCTGGCCGCCGGTGATGGTGATCGAGCCGGCGACCCCGGTGCCCTTCACGGTAATGCCGGCATCGTTGTTGTCGAGCGCGTTGAGGGTGGCGAAAGTGTAGGTGCCGTGGCCGGTTATATCCAGGCCGTCGTCGCCATTGCCCTGCAGCAGAGTCGTGCCGGTGAAGTTATAGGTGCCGTCGCCTTCGATGTGCAGTCCGTCGAGGCCGTTGCCGGTCGCGGTGAAGTTCGAGCCATTGACGCCGGTCGATGTACCGGTGAAGTCGGCGCCGTGGCCGCCGGCGCCGGTGACCGTGACGTTGGTCAACGTGGCGCCGGTAATGTTGCCGAAGATGCCGTCCTTGCCGCCGGTGATGGTGATACCGCTCAGCGTGTTGCCATTGGCGAGCGTCAGGACGTTGTTGGCAGGGTTGGTGCCCTGGATGGTGCCGTTGGAGCCGCCGAAATTGTAGGTGCCGATGCTGCCGTCGGCGAGCCGCGCCTGGACACCGCCGCCACCGCCGATAACGGTCTGCCCGTTGGCGAGCGTCACGCCGGCTGTCGTAATGTTGCCCTTGCCGCCTAGCGCGACGACGACGCCGTTAGCGCCGGCGCCGGCGACTGCATTGTCGAGCGTGGTCGGGTCGCCGATCGTGCCGAGGCCGAGCGCGTCGTTGTCACCATCGGCGAAGAAGAACTGGCCGAATGCCGTGTTGGTGGCGGCATTGATCGCCACCCGCGTCGACGTGCCGGTAACTTTGTCCTGGCTCTCGATGCGAACGCCGATGTCGCCGCGTACGCGCTCGTTGACGCGTTTGCGCAGGCCGGGGCTGACCGGATAGACCAGCTCGGCGCCGTCATCGGCCGAAGACGAGCCCTTGTCGAAAGCGTTGAGCGGCACTGTCAGCCGGATGCTGCCGGCGAACTGGGTGTCATCGCGGTTGTCGTTGCGCACCTCGCCGGTGAAGGCCAGCGACGTGCCTTTGCCGATGACGTCGCCGATCGAATATTCCAGGCCGGCCTTGGCGCCGGTGATGCTGCCGTCGTCGCCGTCGGGATCGCCGAAATGGTAGGCGCCGACATCGAAACGCAGTGAATGGTTCTCGGGCAGGTTGAGCGGCACCTGAACGCCGACCTCGCCCTCGATGCCCCAGGCCGCGTAATCGCGGTGGGCGATGGCCGATATCTGCTCGATCAGCTGATGCCCGACCAGCGACAGGCTCGACTCTTGCCCGGCCGTGCTGCGGTCGCCGCTGATCGGCAGATAGACGTTTACGTGCGCATCGTATTTTGAGGTGATCGCCTCGAGGCCGAGCGTCGAGGCGACGAACTGGTGACTGTCCTGGTTCTGGATGTTGAGATAGGCGTAGCCGCCGATCATCAGATCCGGATTGACGATGCGGCGAACGCCGAGGCCGACGTCCTGGCCGAAGCCGTCGTCGAAATCGTATTTCGAGCGCACATCGAGAAAGAGAACGGATTCGAGGTTCTGCTTCAGCGGCAGGAAACCCTCGATCGCCGTGTTGCCGCCATTGTTGTTGGCGCCGATGATGGCGCGGACCTGCGGCTGCCACAGTCCGGTGTCGCCGGCATGGGCGGCTATGCCGGAAAGGGCAAGTGCCAGAGTGGACAGCGCGGTCGTCTTCCAGAGATGCCTGGAAAAACCTGACCGGCGATACTTGGTATTCGCCCGGAACCTTCTTCCGTGCGTCGCCATGTCATTGATCTGCCGAGTTTTCTCGGTCGTCTCCATCCCTTGCGAACCTCAACGAGTACACGTTCCGTCGATAATACTATCCGAATCCCAGTGTATAGCGAGCATGATTGTTTGCTTTACACATACAAGATTTCAAAGTTGTTTATTGTGGTAATCCAGCAACAGTAATTTAGCCGGCGCTCATGTACCGTATTGGCTTCCCCGCCAGGCTCGGCTGTTGTATCAACGCGCTCGGCGAAACCCTGACACGACGAGGATCGGGTGGCTTCATTGCTGAGAACCGTTTGTGGGCGGGCCGCCTGGGTCGGCGCGCTATGGCTGGTCGTGTCGGCAGGGTCGGCGCTTGCCGAAGAGCCGAAGTCAACCAAATCTGCCGAGACAAAGCCTGCAGAAGGCAATCCGTGGGCGCTAAACTGCTCTAGCGGATCAACCGGAACCGAGCTTCAATGCCAGGTTTCGCAAAACCTCACCGAGGCCAAGACCGGGCAGCGCGTTCTTACCGTCACGGTTCGCCGCGACAATGGCAATGGCAACCTCGCGATGCTGCTGGCCTTGCCACACGGGCTGTTCCTGCCTTCCGGCGCCTCGTACCAGATCGACCAGGGGCAGAAGACGACCATTGCCATCCAGACCAGCGACCAGAACGGCGCCTATGCCGCGACCCCTTTGTCGGCGGACCTCGTCAAGGCGATGAAATCGGGAACCAACCTGAACATCGGCATGGAGTCGGTGACGCGCAAGCCGGTGACCATTCCGGTCTCGCTTGCCGGATTCACTGCCGCGATCGACAAGCTTCAAGCGTTGAAATAGCCGGCCTATCTCGGCAGATGCGTAAACGTCAGCTTACGTTATGGACTGGCCGGGCTCACACGTGCTTGCGGCCACCTGTCTCGCGGAACCAGCTGTCGGGGTAGGGGTACCACCAGTCCTGGATCGCCGGTCTGTGGTCGATGATGACCATCTTGGAGCGTCGGAAGGCGTCGAGTCCCTGGCGTCCCAACTCGCGGCCAAGGCCTGATGCCTTCCAGCCGCCGAAGGGCAGGGCGTCATTGTCGATCAGCGGGTTGTTGACCCAGACCATGCCGGCCTCGAGCCGCTCGGCCGCCTCATGCGCCTCGGCGAGGTCGGTGGTGAAGACCGAGGCGCCGAGCCCGAACGGGCTGTCATTTGCAAGCCGGATCGCTTCGTCGAAATCCTTTACGCGGCAGATCGCTGCGACCGGCCCGAAACACTCTTCGCGCACGATCGCCATATCGGGTGTAACCCCGGTCAGGATCGTTGGCTCGTAGAACCAGCCAGTGTTGTGCGCCGGCGGAATGCGCCCGCCGGCAACGGCTATAGCGCCGTTGCTGATAGCATCATCGACCAGCCGCATCACTTTCGCCCGGGCGGCTTCGCTGACCAGCGGGCCGATCTCGGTCTTGTCCATGCCATTGCCGATGCGCAGCGCCCGCGTCTTCTCGGCGAACAGCTCGACGAAGCGATCGTGAACCGAGTCGACGACAAAGAAGCGCTCGGCCGAGGTGCAGACCTGGCCGGTCAGGTGGAAGGCGGCGGTGACGCTGCCGGCTGCCGCCACGTCGAGCGGCGCGTGCTCGCTGATGATCAGCGGATCGCTGCCGCCGGCTTCGATGACGCAAGGCTTCATGCGCTCGGCGCAGGCGACTGCCACGGCTTTGCCGGCGGCGAACGAGCCGGTGAAGGCGACAGCGTGGGTGCGCTCGGAGGCGATCAGCGCCTGCGCGGTGGCGGCCGTGCCGGGCAGGCAGGAGACCAGCCCTTCGGGCAGCGAGCGGAACACGGTCATGTAATCGAGTGTCGGCAGCGTCGTGGCTTCGGCCGGCTTGATGATGCAGCCATTGCCGGCGGCAAGCGAGGCCGCAACGGTCCAGCACATCAGCAGGATCGGGAAGTTGTAGGGCATGATGTGGACGGAGACGCCATACGGCTCGTAGCGCGCATACTGGAACGAACCGGCCTGGGTCGTGCCGGCGATCTTGCCGGCATCGTCGCGCGCCATCTCGGCGTAGTAGCGGAAGATCGGTGCGCAATTGGCGATCTCGCCGATCGCTTCGGGATAAGGCTTGCCCATCTCGCGCACCATCAGCTCTGCGCAGCGGGTGAAGTCTGCCGCCTCGATAGCGTTGGCGACGGCGTGCAGGTGTTTGGCCCTGCTCTTGGCATCGAGCTTCTTCCAGGCGGCTTGTGCCGTGGTTGCGGCACACAGCACCGCATCGATCTCACCGTCCGTTGCGGCGGAGATCGAGCCGACGGTCTCCAGCGTCGCCGGATCGATCACCGGTTTTGCCGTGCCGGTCATCGGCCGGTAGTCCGGATTGACGAAGAAAGCCGGCCGGTCAGCGGAGAATTGCATGGTCGTCCTTTCAGGTCCGCTCAGCGGATCATGTAGACCTTCTTGATGGTCTCATGGACGGTGCAGACGCCTTTCCAGTCCTGCGGGAAGAACGCCGCCGTGTCCGGCTCGATCTCGATGACCTCGCCCGATTCGTGCACATAGGTGCAGCGGCCCTCGAGGAAGTGGCAGAACTCGTCGCGGGTGACATGGCAGTGCCATTTGCCGGGAGTGCAGACCCACAGGCCGCATTCCGAACGGCCCTCCGGCCCCTTGTAGAGCAGCTTGCCCGAGGTGTGGGACTCGCCCTCGATCATGGTCGGGATGACGCCCCAGTCGACGAGGTCGGTGATGGCAAGCGGGGATTGCATGATGGGCGTGGTCATGGCGATTTCCTTTAAAAAAGTGCTCAGCGGCACATGAAGGCCTTGGTCAGTGTTTGCGTGATGGTGGAGGTGCCGGCCCAGCCGGCGGGGAAGAACACCAGCATGCCGGCCTCGACCGGGATCTCTTCGCCATTCTCGCGGACATAGGTCCCGCGGCCCGACAGGAAATGGCAGAACTCGTCGGCGGCAAAGGTGACCTTGCGGCTACCCGGCGTGCACGACCACAGGCCGCATTCGCTCGATCCGTCCAGGTTCTGTGACAGGATCCTGCCCGAGGCACGCGGTGCACCGGCAAGCGTGTTGCTGCCGGCGCCCCAGCCCTCCAGTTTCACGGTCGAGGCCTTTGGCCAGGGCGGTGTCGGCATATTGCGAAGCTCCGTTGCTGTTCAAGCCAGCATGTAGACGTTGCGCATGGTCTCATGCACGGTGCATTCGCCTGTCCAGCCGGCAGGGAACATGACCACGGTCCCGGCTGCGACTTCTATCACCTCACCGACATCCGACCGGTACGTCGCGCGGCCGGTGACGAAATGGCACAATTCGTCGCGCGGAATCGAGAGCCGCCAGCGGCCGGGCGTGCACACCCAGATGCCGGATTCCGGCTGGTTGTTGGGTCCTTTGTGGACAAGCCTGCCGGTCGAGTGCGACGCGCCGTCCAGCGCGTCGGACTGGGCGCCCCAGTCGACGAGGTCGGTGCGGGTGGAGGCTTGGTAAAGGTGCGGGGCGGAGGAGGTCACAGCAACTTCTCCAGCAACCCTGCGGCCTTTTCCGGCCCGTTCTGTGCCCGCATCTGCGACGAGGTCTTCGCCAGCTTGCCCTTCATCTTCGGGTCGGTCAGGCAAGCCTCGATCCTGCTGACCAGCTGGGCGTCGCTCCAGTCGTAGCGCGGCATGCCGAAGCCGTGGCCGGTTTCCTGGACGCGGGTGGCGTTGTCGTGACCGTCCCAGACATAGGGCATGATGATGGCCGGCTTGCCGAAATAGAGGCACTCGGTGAACGAGTTGTTGCCGCCATGGTGGATTACGGCATCGACCTGCGGGATGACTGAAGGCTGCGGGAACCAGCTCTCGACGATGACGTTGTCCGGCACATCCGTGTACAGTTCCTTGTAGCCGCCGACATTGACCAGCGCGCGGTAACGGTTCTTGCCCAGTGTTGTGATGATGCGCTTCAACAAATCGACATCGCCGGCGCCGAGGCTGCCGAAGGAGACATAGAGCAGCGGCCCGTCATTGTTCTCGGCGAAGGTCGGCACGGTATAGGGCTTTTCCTGCCGCACGCAGCCTTCCAGATACTGGAACTTTGCCGGGTCGAGCGGATGGCGGCGCTTGAACTTTGCCGCTTCGGGATAGAGCAGCAGATTGAGATAGGGCGAGGCCTCGAAGAACTGGCCGACCGGGTAGGGCGCTTCATTGTTTGCGGTGAGGAAGGCGTTGAAGTCGTCGTGGATCGGCTTGATCACCGCGTTGAAATGATCGCGGTAGCGCTGGTGGCCGACATCGTCGTTCTCGCCGCAGCCCGAGAGATGCGGCGGGATGTCCTCATCCTCGATCTCGTTTTCCGAGCAGGAGATGACGCGCACCCAAGGCTTGCCGAACTGTTTGATGGCCGGAAACAGGATGACATTGTCGACGCAAATGACATCAGGCTTGATGGCGGCCAGGACTCGCGGCAAATCCTTCTGCGCCCATTTGGCGCTGTCGACAATCGCGGTCCAGCAATCCTTCACGTAATTGTCGACCTGATCGTAGGGCGATTTGCGGAAGTTCGGGATGTGGCCGTTGATGAAGTCTTCCCAGAATTTCGCCATCTGCTCGGGCGGCATCGGCTCCGACAGGTTCACCGGATGCGCTTCGAAGCCGTAACCCTTGTAGACATCGACAAAGCCGGGGTCGGACAGGAACACTGCCTTATGGCCGCGCGCCTCGACGGCTTGCGCGATGCCGACCGAATTGAGCGCCGGGCCGTAGGCCGCTTCGGGAAAAAACGCGATCGTCTTCTGCGCCATCAAGCTCTCCTATTCCTGAAAAATTCTGACATCGGCGGCGTCCCAGCCGAGTTCGACCTGATCGCCCGACGAGACCGGCCGGCGGTCGGCGGCATCGGCGGTGACGCGCACCAGAAATGGTTTTGGCGACAGAGGCGTGCGGATATGCAACTGCAGGTCCAGCCCGTGATAGGCCAGCGCCTCGACCATGCCGGCGGTGCGGTTGGCGGTCTCGGGTGACGGGAACAGCCGGATGCGTTCGGGTCGCACCGAGGCCACGGCGGAAGCGCCGGGTGAAAGCGCGGCGGGAACCTTGCCGGCAATGCGCGCGCCGTTCGCGGCGATCACGCCATCCGCAGACACCTTGCCCGGTACGAAATTCATCACGCCGATGAAGTCGGCGACGAAACGGTCGGCGGGATGCTCGTAGATCGCATGCGGCGCGTCGCATTGCAGCAACTGGCCGTCCTTGAGCACCGCCATGCGGTCGGCCATGACGAGTGACTCTTCCTGGTCGTGGGTGACGATGACGAAGGTGATGCCGACTTCGTGCTGCAGGCGCTTCAGCTCCAACTGCATGGCGCCGCGCAGTTTCTTGTCGAGCGCCCCGAGCGGTTCGTCGAGCAGCAGCAACCGAGGCCGTTTGACCAGCGCGCGGGCGAGCGCGACGCGCTGCTTCTGGCCACCCGACAATTGCTCAGGCTTACGGTCGGCGAAGGGGACAAGCTCGGTGGTGGCCAGAATGGCGTCGACGCGGGAACGGATTTCAGCTTTCGGCAAGCGCTCCATCTCCAGCCCGTAGGAGACATTGGCGCGCACGCTCATATGCGGGAACAGCGCGTAGGACTGGAACATCAGATTGACCGGCCGCTTGTTGGGCGGGGTCCGGGCGATGTCCTTGCCATCGAGCAGTATGCGGCCGTCGGTTGGCGTCTCGAAGCCGGCCAGCATGCGCAGCAGCGTGGTCTTGCCGCAGCCGGAGGGTCCAAGCAGCGCGAAGAACTCGTTTTCGCGGATGTCGAGCGAGATGCCGTCGACGGCGGTGACCCGGCCGAACTTCTTCGAAACGTTATCAATGGCCAGCAGCGTGCGCGGTTCGCTCATTGGCCGATGATCCCACGGTTGATCCGCTGCGACAGGGTCAGCGCGGTGATCGATACCGCCATGACGATGGTCGCCAGCGCGTTGATCTCCGGCGTGATGCCGAAGCGGATCATGGCATAGATCTGCATCGGCAGCGTCGTCGAGGCGCGGCCGGCACCGGCGGTGAAGAAGGCGATGATGAACTCGTCGACCGAGAGCGTGAAGGCAAGCAGAGCGCCGGCAATCACTGCCGGCGCGATGACCGGCAATGTCACACGCCGGAAGGTGGTCAGAGCCGAGGCGCCGAGGTCGGCGGAGGCCTCGACGATCGACCAGTCGAAACTCTTCAGCCTTGCGCGCACCACCGAGCAGACGAAAGCGAGGTTGAAGACGACATGGGCGAGGATGATGGTGTGCAGGCCCATGGTGAGGTTGAGCATCGAAAAGAACGAGAGAAGCGCAATCGCCAGCACGATGTCGGGGATGATCATCGGCGCGAAGATCAGGGCTTCGAGGCCTCTGCCATATTGCCGGCGCATCTCGACGCCGATCGCCAGCAGCGTGCCGAGCAATGTGGCGATTGCGGTCGAGACCAGCGCCACGATCAGCGTGTTGAGCGCTGCAGACAGGATGGCGCTGTTCGAAGCTAGCGAAATGTACCATTTCAGCGAGAAGCCCGACCATGCCGTCGGCAATCCGCCTTCGTTGAAGGACAGCGCCACCAGCACGGCGATCGGGATGTAGAGGAAGGCGAAGACGAGGGTGAGAATCGTCCGCATGCCGAGCGTACGGGTGAAGGAATGGGTCATCGCCGGCCTCCGACAATTGGAAGGCAAGCGAACGACCAGAGTCCTTCTCCCCGTTCACGGGGAGAAGATACCGGCAGGCAGATGAGGGGCAGCGCTGAGCGTCGCAAAGGTTGACGCCGCCCCTCATCCGCCCCTTCGGGGCACCTTCTCCCGGTGAACGGGGAGAAGGCAAGAATTGCGCAGCGCTCAGCCATCGGCGTCACCCTTTGCCTCAGCCGCACGCCCCGCGGCGCGGTCGGCGGCGAGCGCCTGCGCCATCAGCACCAGAAGCATGATGGCGATCAGCGCCATCGCCAATGCCGCGCCAAACGGCCAGTCATTGGCGGTCAGGAACTGGTCGTAGACGAGGTTGCCGATCATCTGGAAGCGGCCGCCGCCAAGCAGCGCCGGGGTGACGAAATTGCCAATCGACAGCACGAAGACGAAGACGGCGCCCGCAGCGATGCCGGGCACGGTCAGCGGCAGGATGACACGTCGGAAGGTGGTGGCGGCCGAAGCGCCGAGATCGCGCGATGCTTCGGCCAGTTCCGGGTTGAGGCGCGACAGCGGCGCGTAGCAGGCGAGGATGACGAAGGGCAGATAGTTGTAGACGAGGCCTGCGATGACCGAGCCTTCGGTATAGAGCATCGAGGGCGGTTCGCCGGTGTAGCCGAACCAGCGCAAGAGCTGGGTGATCAGCCCTTCGCGGTTCAGCAGCACGATCCAGGCATAGGTGCGGATCAGGTAGTTGGACCAGAACGGCAGCACGGCGAAAAACAGGAACACCGGCTGCCACCGGCGTGGTGCGGCGGCAATTGCATAGGCCGCGGCATAGCCGATCACGACTGCGATGAGCGTCGCGGTACCGGCGATACGTGCTGAGTTGAGGAAGATGCCGGCATAGAGTGGGTCGAAGACCAGCCCGAAATTCCCCAGCGTGAAGGTGTAGTCGATGCCGCCATAGACGCCGCGCCGGAAGAAGGCGAGCGCCAGCACCAGCGCGCATGGCACCACCATCAGCGCGGTCAGCCAGACCAGCGCCGGGGCCATCAGCAGAAAGGAACGGGAGGTCCGCGTCACGCCGCACCCCCCTCTGCCCTGCCGGGCATCTCCCCCTCAAGGGGGGAGATTAGCAGTTCCAACCTCTCGCTTGCTTTCAAACGTCGAAGATCGGCGAAAGCGACGCCACAGCCGATCTCCCCCCTTGAGGGGGAGATGACCGGCAGGCCAGAGGGGGGCGTGAAGGAACGCAAGCTTGCTTCCAGCAATCGAAGTGGCAGGCCGCTTACTGCGCGGCCTTGATCTCGCTGACGATCTTGGAATAGTCGCGCTGGGCTTCGCCGACGTCACGCAACTGCTCGAACTTGACGAGATCGGCCACCGGCATCGCCATGTTGGGGAATTTGGCCAGGAAGTCGGCCGGCAGGCTTTCCATCGCCGGCTTGTTCGGCACCTTGTAGTCGATGTTCTGCGCCGCCCAGGCGTGGTTCTTGGCGTCGAGCATGAAGTTGATGAACTTGAAGGCGTCGTCCTTGTGCTCGGACGCCTTCATCACCACCATCGTGTCGACCCAGAGATCCGAGCCCTCTTTTGGGATGACGTATTTGATCTCGGGCTTGTCGGCGATGCCGTAATTGCACCAGCCGTCCCATGCCTGCACCATCAGGGCCTCGCCGGACACCAGCTTGGAATAGAAGGTGGTGTCGTCATAGGCGAGCAGGGTCTTCTTGGCCGAGATCAGCAGGTCCTTGACCTCGGCCATCTTGGCCGGATCGGTCTCGTTGACCGAATAGCCCTTGTCGAGCTGCCCGGCGGCCAGCAGCCAGCGGTCGGTCGCCAGCATGGTGGTCTTGCCCTTCATCTCGTCGGAAGGGGCGAGCAGGTCGCTCCAGCTCGTGGGCGCCGTCTTGACCAGGTCAGAGCGGTAGCAGAGGCCCGTCGTGCCCCAGGTGTAAGGCACGGAGAAAGCGTTGCCGACATCGTGCGGCAGCTTGGTCGCTTCGGGATAGAGGTTGGCGAGGTTGGGGATATTGGCATGATCGATCGGCTCGGTCAGGCCAAGCTTGTTTAATACTTCGGCGAAGGGCGAGGAGACGAAGACCACGTCATAGCCCTTGCCGCCGGCGGCAATCAGCTTGCCCATGATCTCTTCATTGGTGGCGTGCACCACCACTTCGCCGGCAACGCCGGTGGCGGTCTTGAAAGCGGCCATGGCGTCGGGTGCCATGTACCCATCCCAGTTCGAAATAACGAGGTCGGCTGCGGCGGCCGGCACCGAGAGCGTCAGGGCGAGACCGAGAGCGATTGAGGATGTATTGAGCGCACGGCGCCGCAGGCTGGTAGCGGTCATGGCAGTCTCCCATTCGGTTTGATCGTCGAAATCATTTGCCGGACCAGGGCCGGCGACGCGCGCGCCTGCCTCGATCCTGTTCCCTCGGTCTTTTCTCGCCGATTGTGCCGACAGTACTATTGCAGAAAAAAGTACGTCAATCCATAATCTGTCAACCGACGGACGAATTTGGCCGATTGTCCCTGTTCCGGCGATCAGCCAGACCAATGCGCCACATTCGCATTCGAGAAAAGTCATGCAAGCCGTAGCCAGACGACCTCGCACCAACCATCTCGATCTGGCGCAACGCATCCTGGATGTGGCGCGGCAGCGTGGCTTCGAGCCTGGCGCCCGCCTGCCCGAACAGCAGATCGCCTCGCTGTGCAATGTCTCGCGCACGCCCGTACGCGCGGCACTCGGCCTGCTCGCGGAACGGGGCGTGGTGCGCTGGGAGGCCGACAGCGGTTATCATCTGACGGTCGACCTCGCCGCCCAGCCCGCCATTGCCGCCGAACTACCCAGTGCGGAGGAAGACGAGCTCGCCGAAGCCATCCTGCGCGACCGCTCGGCGCGACGGTTGGACCAGACGGTGACCATCGCGGGGCTGATGCGACGCTACGACGCTGATCGCAAGACGGTACTAAAAGCACTTAACAAACTGACCGACGAGAATCTTCTGGATCGTGCGCCTGGGCAATCCTGGTTGTTTCGCCGCGCGCCGGACGATCCGGAGGCGCAAGGCGAAAGCTACGAGTTCCGCCTGGTGCTGGAGCCGGCGGCCATCCTGACGCCAGGCTTTCGGCTGGACGGGGCGCGGGCAGCAATGTTGCGGCAAGGCATGGAAGCGCTTGCAGCGCTGCCGGACGAGACATTCGACACGCGCGAGTTCCAGCGGCTGGACATGGATTTTCATGGCATGATCGCCGAGGGCTGCGCCAACCGTTTTGTGTCGGATGCATTGGCCGATCATCTCCGCCTGCGCCGGCTGCCGGGCATCTATTCCGGCGTCAACGTGTTTCGGCTGCGGCAATCGTTGCGCGAACACTCGGGCATACTCGACTATCTTGAAAGCCGGCAGTATGAGGTGGCTGCCGATCTGCTTCGCATCCACCTGCGGCTCTCCCGCAGCCAGCGACCGCAAGCAGCCAGCCGCGGAGCTCCCGCACTGTTCGGCATGATCAGCCGGCCGGATTGAAGAGGAATAATTGACGCGTAAAGCCAGCCCGACCATCGCGCTGTTTCCCGAAGCCAGTTTCGGCGCCGCGTTGAATTGCGTCGGTATCGCACAGGCATTGCGCGCACGGGGCGCTCGCCCCGTCTTCATCTGCCATGCCGGCTTCTCCGGCGTCTTTACCGACTATGGCTTCCAGGAATACCATCTGCCGACAGATGAGCCGCTGAGCGACAGCGACCGCCAGAGCTATTGGCAGGCCTTCGTGCGCCGGCACCTGCCGCATTTCCGGCTGAGCCCGATCGACCAGCTCGAGACCTATGTCGCGCCGACCTGGCAAGCGATCGTCGACACCGCCGTCAACGCCGAGGCGCCGCTGCGCCAATTGCTGGCGCGGCTGAAGCCGGACGCGGTGGTGCTCGACAACGTCATCATGTTCCCGGCGATCGCCGCCGCCGGCTGCCCGTGGGTGCGCGTCGTCTCCTGTGCCGAGACGGAACTGCCGGATGCCGAGGTGCCGCCCTATCTCTCGGGGATGGGTGCCGACGACCCGCAACGTGCGGCGTTCGAAGCGCGCTATCTCGCGGCCTCCGCACCCGCGCATGAGCGCTTCAACCGTTTTCGTGCGGATGCCGGCTTGGCGCCGTTGCCCAAGGGCCTGTTCCTCGAGACATCACCCGACCTCAATCTGCTGCTGACGCCAGCGATCGTACGGCGTGAGCGGGCCGAGCCGCTCGACCCCAAACGCTTTGTCTATCTCGAAGGCTGCGTGCGTTCGGAAGGGCCATTCGAGGTGCCGGTGTTTCCGCGCAATGGCGGCCCGCTGGTCTATGTCAGCTTCGGCAGTCTCGGCGCGATGGATGTCGGGCTGATCGAACGCATGTTCGCCGTCTTCGACCGGCTGCCGGCGCGCTTCATCGTCAATGCCGGCGGCCTGCGCGACGCCTACCGCGCGGTGCCGGACAATGTCTATCTCGACGCCTGGTTTCCGCAGCCTTCGGTGGTGGCGAAGTCGGACCTGTTTATTCATCACGGAGGAAACAACAGTTTTTGCGAGGCGCTGCGCTTCGGCGTGCCGTCGCTGATCATGCCCTATTGCTGGGACGGACATGACAATGCGCAACGCGCGGGAGAGACGGGTGTCGGCGACCATATCGGCCGCGACGCCTGGACGGAAGGGGGATTGGAGAGAGCCATTCTCGGCCTGCTGGCCGACGATGCGATGCGCGCCCGCCTCAGGGACAATGCTGCCAAGATGGCGCTGACCCCTGGAACGGATGTGGCCGCGCAAGCCATACTCTCTCTCATAGGTACGTGAACCAAAATGCAGGACAAAGATACCAACACCGCTCTCTTCACCGGCAACGATCCCAAGGTCTGGCTCGCCCAGCATGGCATCACGGAGGTCGAGTGCCTGGTGCCCGACATGAATGGCGTGCTGCGCGGCAAGGCGCTGCCGACAGCAAAATTCCTCAAGGCGCTGGAAGACCGCGCACTCTACCTGCCGAGCAGCGCTTTCCTGGTCAGCATCGATGGTCGCTACTCCGGTTCGATCGACGAAGGCTTTGCCTATCAAGACCCGGATATGCGCATGGTGCCTGATATGTCGACGCTGTGCCTGGCGCCGGGCGGTGGCGCTGGCAAAGCCTATGTCTTCGCCGACGCCTTCCACATGGAAGGCAAGCCCTGGATGGCCTCGCCACGACATGTGCTGCGCGCCGTGCTCGATCTCTACCGGAAGCGCGGTTGGCGCGCGGTGGTGGCGCCGGAAGTCGAATTCTACCTGACCGCGCCCAATCCGAATCCCGACCAGCCGCTGACGGCACCGGTTGGCGCCAATGGCCGCGCCGAGGGCTCGCAGCATCCCTACGACATGGTGGCGCTGGAAGAATTCGAGCCGGTGATAAGGCGCGTCTATGATTATGCCGCAGCCGCCGGCCTGCCGCTCGACACGCTGATCCATGAATCGGGCACCGCGCAGCTGGAGATCAATCTGCTGCACGGCGACGCGGTGCCACTCGCCGATCAGGTGCTGCTGTTCAAGCGGCTGACTCGCCAAGCGGCGCAGCAGAGCGGCATGCACGCCACCTTCATGGCCAAGCCGATCGCCGCGCAGGCCGGCAGTTCGATGCATCTGCACATGTCTGTCGTCGATGAAACGACAGGCGCCGCGCTGTTTGCCGACAGAGATGATGCAGACACCGAAATGTTCGGCCATTTCATCGGCGGCCTGCAGAGATATGTGCCCGAGATCATGCCGCTGTTCGCACCCAACGTGAACTCGTTCCGCCGCATCCGGCCGAACCACAGCGCACCGGCCAACATCGAATGGTCGCATGACAACCGCTCTTGTGGCCTGCGCGTGCCGGCAGGTGGCCGCGCCGCCCGGCGGGTAGAGAACCGCTTGCCGGGAGCGGATTGCAATCCCTATCTGGCGATCGCCGGTTCGCTGCTTGCCGGCTATCTCGGCGTCGAGCAGAAACTCGCGCGCTCGGCCGAGGCCTCAGGCAATGCCTACAAGATCAAAAGCACGCTGCCGAAAACCATGGAGGAGGCGCTTGATCGTTTCACCGCTTGCGAGCCGGTGCGGGCATTGCTCGGCGAGGATTTCTTCCAGACCTATCTGCGCGTCAAGAGCGTCGAGCTCGACCTGTTCCAGAGCGTGGTGACGAGCTGGGAACGCGATCACCTGCTGCTGAAGGTGTGATCATGGCCGCCAGTTCAACGGGTTTCAATTCCGGTCTCGATATCGGCAAATCCTATTATGTCGCCACCGCCAATCCGGCGCCGGACCATCCGGCGCTGGTGGGCGATGTGGACGCCGACCTGGTGGTGGTCGGTGGCGGCTGCACCGGCCTGTCGGCCGCCCTTCATGCCGCCGAGCGCGGCCTGAAGGTGGTGCTGCTCGAAGGCGGCAAGATCGGCTGGGGCGCGTCGGGCCGCAATGGCGGCCAGATGATCCCCGGCCTACGCAAAGGCGCCAAGGGGCTGGTCAAGCTCTACGGCCCCGAGCGGGCGAAGGCGCTGTTCGACCTAGCCTTCGAGGCGCGGGGCCTGGTGCTCGACATCATCGAGCGCCACGCCATCGACTGCGATCTGCGGCTGACCGGCCATCTCGTCGGTGCCGTTAATGGCTCCGACCTCAGGGATCTCGAAGACGAGGCCAAATGCCTCGAGAGCGTGATGAAGTTCCGCGACGTCGAGATCCTGTCTGCGGCGCGGGCACGCGGCAAGGTGGACACGCCCTATCATGGCGCGATGTATGAGCCGCTTGGCGGCCATATGCATCCGCTGAACTACACGCTCGGCCTTGCCCGTGCCGCCGTGGCGGCCGGTGTCGTCATCCATGAAACTTCCGTCGCGGTAAAGCTGGAGCGCGAGCCTTCGATCCGGGTCTCGACGGCGAAGGGGTCGGTAAGGGCCAAACATGTCGTGCTGGCCGGCGACGCGCTGCTGCATGGGCTGGAGCCGCGCGTCAACAGCCGCATCATGCCGGTCGGCAACTATATCGTCGCCACCGAGCCGCTGGAGGGCAAGCGCAATGTGATCCCGGCCAATGTGGCGGTGTCCGATACACGCTTCGTCGTCAACTACTACCGCATGTCGGCGGACGGTCGGCTGCTGTTCGGCGGCGGCGAGCGCTACACGCCATCGCCGCCGGCCGACATCGCCGGCTTCGTGCGGCCGCACATGGAGGCCACCTTCCCGCAACTGAAGGGCTGCCGCATCGATCATGCCTGGGGCGGCCTGGTGTCGGTGACCACGTCGCGGCTGCCGCATGTCGGGCACTATGGCGAGGTCTATTTCGCGCATGGCTATTCCGGCAAGGGCGTCATCCTGTCAACGCTGTCGGGCAAGCTCTTGGCCGAAGCGATTACGGGCGACGCCTCGCGGCTGGACCTGTTCTCGACGCTGACGCCGATGCCGTTCCCGGGCGGTACGGCGCTGCGGGCCCCGCTCTATGTGCTGGGGATGTTGTGGTACGCCATGCGCGACCGCATCAAGCATTGAGGCTGCGGCCGGCGGGCGCGAAATCATTGGAGGCGATTGCATGCGTGATTTTCAGTTCCCCGGACGCTCGCCAGTTCGCGCGACAGAAGCGATGGCGGCGACATCGCATCCGCTGGCGACGCTGGCCGCCATCGACATGCTGCGCGCCGGCGGCAATGCCATGGATGCCGCTGTGTGCGCTGCGGCGGTGCAAGGCGTCGTCGAGCCGCAATCGACCGGCATCGGCGGCGACTGTTTTGTGCTCTACAGCCCCAAAGGCGAGGGCGAGGTGCTGGCCTTCAACGGCTCGGGGCGATCGCCTGCTGCTGCAAATGCCGATTGGTTTCTGGAGCGGGGCCATGGCGAACTGCCTGGAACCGGACCGCATGCCGTCACCGTTCCGGGCGCCATCGACGCGTGGTGCCGGCTGCTTGAAGATCACGGCAGGAAGGGCATCGACGCCGCGCTGGCTCCGGCCATTCGCTATGCCGAACAAGGCTATGTCGTTCATGATCGCGTCGCCTTCGATTGGGCTGACGAGGTCGCCCTGCTCGCCGCCGACGAACATGCGGCGCGGATCTTCCTGCCGAACGGCCGGGCACCACAGGCCGGTGATGTGCATCGGCAGCCGGAACTCGCGGAAACCTTGCGCATAATCTCGAAGCAAGGTCGCGCCGGCTTCTATGAGGGCGAGGTCGCCGGCGATCTGGTGGCGCGTCTCGGCGCGCTGGGCGGGCTGCATGCGCTGGACGATTTCGCTGCAACCAAGGGCGACTACGTCAAGGCGGTGAACACGTCCTATCGCGGCTACGACATCCGTCAGATGCCGCCAAACAATCAGGGCGTGACGGCGTTGATCATGCTGAACGTGCTTTCCGGCGTTGCGCTCGGGTCATTGGAGCCGAACAGCGCCGAGCGGCTGCATCTCGAGATCGAAGCCGGCCGGCTTGCCTACCAGGATCGCGATACTTTCATCGGCGACCAGGATTTCGTCCAGGTCCCCGTCGAACAACTGCTGTCGGCAGCCTATGCGGAGCGGCTGCGCGCCGCCATCGATCCGGCCCTCGCCATGACGCATCTGCCGCGGCTTGAGCTGCCGCGCAGCGACACCGTCTATATCTCCGTGGTCGACCGCGACCGCAATGCAGTCAGCTTCATCAACTCGACCTTCGGTTCCTTCGGCAGCGGCGTCGTCGGTCCCAAGACAGGCGTCGTGCTGCAGAATCGCGGCAGCAGTTTTCGCCTCACGGAAGGCCATCCAAATCGTATCGCGCCGCGAAAGCGACCGATGCACACCATCATGCCTGGCATGGCGACGCGAGGGGGTAAGGTGGTGATGCCGTTCGGGGTGATGGGCGGCGGCTACCAGCCGTTCGGCCATGTCCATCTGCTGACCAACATGATCGATTTCGGGATGGACCCGCAGCAGGCACTGGATGCGCCACGGGTGTTCTACAAGGACAATGCCGTGCTGGCCGAGCGCGGGATTCCGGCTGAGGCGATCGCCGGCCTGCGTCAGCGCGGCCATCAGGTTTCGATCGCCGAGGAGCCGCATGGCGGCGGCCAGTTGGTGCTGATCGATTGGGAAAAGGGCACGCTCACCGGTGCCTCCGATCCGCGCAAGGACGGTTGTGCGCTGGGCTACTGATCTGCGTTGCTGGAATGCGCATTCAGAACCAGATCAGCCAGACAAGCTGCAGGATTACCAGTGCAATGGCGTCCCAGAAGATGAGTTCGCCTGTCGAGAACCAGCGCCGCGACCGGTTGAAGCTGTAGAACAGCCACCAGACCAAGGCTGCGGCGGCCAGCGGCACCAAAGCGAGCAGCGTGCTCACGGCAGCCGCGCTCCCGACACAGCATCGAATGTGTGCAGCGCTGCCGGCGGAAAGCGTAGATAAAGCGGCTGGCCGGGATCGAAAGCGCGATCGTCATTCACAGTCCTGACGATCAGCGCGTTGGCCTCGCTATTGGCGAAGATCAGCACGTCCGGCTCGACCGGTTCGACGACGTCGACGGCAAACAGGATGGCGTCGCCGGCAGTCGCGTCGACAAGCTGGATCTGTTCCGGGCGAATGCCGAGCACGATGGGACCATCAGGCTTTCCCGGAAGCGGGCAAGTGAAACCGCTGGCGTGGAAGACGCCGGCGCGGACATCGCCATCGAACGTGTTCATCGCTGGACGGCCGATGAATTCGGCGATGAAGCGATTGGCAGGCCGCCGATAGATCTCGCGCGGGTCGTCGTACTGGATCAGTGCGCCTTCGCGCAACACCGCGACCCTGGTCGCCAGCGTCATCGCCTCTTCCTGGTCGTGGGTGACGAAGACGAAGGTCTTTTTCAGCTCGCGATGCAGACGCTTCAGCTCGGTGCGCATGTGGAGCCGCAACAAGGCGTCGAGATTGGACAGCGGCTCGTCCATCAGACAGAGGCTCGGCTGCCAGACGAGTGCGCGGGCCACAGCCACGCGCTGCGCTTGGCCGCCCGACAATTGCGAAGGGCGGCGGTCGAGGTAACGGGTGATTTCGAGCAGCTCGGCCATGGCGCGGACGCAGCGGTCAAGCTCGGCGGCCGGCATCTTTCGGATGCGCAAGGGATAGGCGATGTTCTCGTAGACGCTCTTATGGCTGTAGAGCGCATAGTTCTGGAACACCATGCCCATGCCGCGCAGGCGCGGCGGCAGGTCGGTGACATTGAGGCCCTCGACCATGATGCGCCCGGCGGTCGGCCGCTCCAGCCCGGCGAGCAGCCGGCAGGCTGTCGTCTTGCCGGAACCGGACGGGCCGAGCAGAACCAGGAATTCGCCGGGCTCGAAAGCAAGATCGAGCGCCTGCAGCGCCACCGTCCCGTCCGGGAAGGCCTTGGTGACGCCGTCGAAAACAATTGCCATGCAAGGATCCCTTCAACCCTTGACCGCGCCGAAGGTGAGGCCGCGGACGAGCTGTTTCTGGACAAGGAACGTGAAAAGCACGATCGGCAGCGTTGCCACGATCGCGACTGCCGCGACCTGTCCCCAGAGCGTGCCATGCGGCGTCACCAGCCCCGGTATGCCGACGGTCAGCGGCCGCCCGTCGAAAGCGACGAGGATGAAGGCATAGAGGAACTCGTTCCACGACAGGATGAAGCAGAGCACGGCCGTTGCGCCGATGCCGGGCGCGGCCAGCGGCGCGACGACGAAGAAGAATGCGCCGAGCCGCGAGCGGCCGTCCATCATCGCGGCTTCGTCGATCTCCCTGGGGATTTCGGCGAAGAAGCCGCGCATCATCCAGACGACGAGCGACAGGTTGAAGGAGGTGTGGGCGATCACCACGGCGTAGATGGTGTCGATCAGGCCAAGCGAGGTGAAGAACAGGAACAGCGGCACGGCGATCGAGATCGGCGGCGCCATGCGCGTGGTCAGGAAGAAGAAGAACAGGTCTTCCTTGCCGGGGAAATTGGAGCGGGCAAAGCCATAGGCAGCCGGCGCGCCGATGACGATGCAGAGCACCGTAGACGACACCGAGATCAGCACCGAGTTGAATGCCAGCGGCCAGTATTCCTTGTCGATGAAGACGGCGGGATAGTTGGCAAGCGTCGGTGAAAAAATCCATTTCGGCACAGAAGACAGAAGATCGACGCGGTTCTTGAACGACGCCAGCACCATCCAGACGTAAGGCGTCAGCGCGACCACGACGGCGACGAGCAACACCGACCAGGCAAAGCTTTTCCAGGCGCGGTTGGTGGACTGATCGATCATCGCCGCGCCCTCAAAACGCCGCCGCCTGCTTGCGGCTCGACCAGTAGACGGCCTTGTAAAAGACGGAGCACAGGATCAGCACGACGAGATAGATCATGAAGGCGACCGCGGCGCCGTAGCCGAGGTCCCAGTTGCGGAAGTTGACGCGGTAGGCATAGATCGACACCAGTTCGGTCAGCGTTCCGGGACCGCCGCCGGTCATCAGGAAAACCTTGTCGAACTCCTTGAAGGCATCGATGCCGCGCAGCAATAGCACCAGCGCGATGACGGGCCGCAGCAGCGGCAGCATGACATCGCGAAAGATCTGAAACGGTTTTGCGCCATCCATCATCGCCGCCTCGAATGGCGCGCGCGGCAGGCTCATCATGCCGGCGAGCATGATCAGGGTGACGAAAGGCGTCCACTGCCAGACATCGATGGCGACGATGGTCGGAAACACCAGGTCGGGTGCCGAAAGCACCGCCGAATTCTGCGCCAGCAGGCCGACCTTGCGCATGTAGAAGGTGAGCATGCCGAAATCGCCCTGCAACAGCAGCCGCCAGATCAGCCCGACGGCGACCGGCGCGATCATCATCGGGATGAGCAGCAGTGTGGTGAGAAGCCGCTGGCTAGCGACGAAGCGGAAGATCAGGAAGGCCAGCGCAAAGCCGAGCAGGAATTCGAGGCCGACGGCGATGATGACGAATTTCAGCGTCAGCAGGAACGATGCCCAGAAGAATGGGTCGTTGCGCATCAGCTTGCGGAAATTGTCGAAACCGACGAAGGCGCCGGCATGGCTGGCGTCGGCGAAGCTGAGGTCGGTCAGCGCGGTGTAGGCCATGTAGTAGAACGGGCCGACCAGGAAGACGACGACGAGCAGCGTCGCCGGCAGCATCAAGAGCGGCCCCACCCCACGGTCGAGAAGCGGCATTCCGCGCGGCGATGGAGTGCGGTTCGTCACGGGCGTTTCCTGCGGACAAGAACGGCTACCCGCTTGTGCGGGTAGCCTCTGCGCGACATCTCAAGGCCTATCGTGCCGGATAGGTCATGGGTGCGCAAGAACCGAGCAATGTCGAGATGTCGGTGGCGGCGGTGTCGAGGGCGGCCTGCGCCTCCTTTTCGCCGGCGAGGTAGGATGACAGTTCGCGCACCAGTATGTCGGTCATCTCGGCCGATTGCGGCAGCGTCGCCTTCGGCACCGCATGCTCGTTGGCCTCCATCGAGGCCTTGGCGTAGGGCAGTTTCTGCACCTCCGCCGAGGCATAGACATCGGGCCGGCCCGAGGCGCCGCCATTGAGATGCTGCTCGAGCTGGCGGTCATAGCCCATCATCCACTGGACGAAGAGGAAGGCGGCCTGTGGGTTCTTCGAATAGATAGGGATGAGATAGGTCCAGCCTTCGACCTGGCCGATCTTGCCGCCTTCGCCTTGCGGCACGAGATCGAAGCCGACCTTGCCGACGACGGTGGAGGCGGTTGTGTCGACCGACACGGCATAGGTGGCGTCGTTCCACATGATCAGCTCGGCGACCTTGGCTTGCTGCATCAGCGCCATGACGTCGTCCCAGAAATAGTTGAGGCTGTCCGGCGGCGAGAATTGCAGCAGGCTCTTGTAATATTCGAGCGAGGCGACGGCCTTGGGGCTGTTGACGATGACCGGGCCGCAGGCCGAGCCGCTCTTCACGTCGAGCACGTCGCCGCCGAAGGAATAAAGGAAATTGAGCCACTCATACCACAGTGCCTCATGGCGCTTGCCCTGCAGGGCGGTGCCGTAAAAACCCTGGTCGGGGCGATAGAACCATTCGGCGATATCGCGGTATTGCTTCCAGTCCTTGGCGGGAGCGAGGTCGTAGCCATACTTGGCCTTGAAGCCTGCCTGCTCCTTGGGATCGGCGAGCAGGTCCGAGCGATACCACATGAACATGTTGAGCACTGTGAAGGGGAAGCCGTACTCCTTGCCGTCATACCAGGAGATTTCGTGCCAGGCGGTCTGGTAGAGCTGCTTCTCCGGCTCGAAGCTCGGATCGCGCAAAGCCGGGTCGGCCATCATCTTGGCGATTTCGACCAGATGGTTGTTGGTGGCGAACTTGCCGAGTTCGCGATGCGGCTGGATGATGACGTCGTAGCGGCCGCGGTGCGAGTTGAGATCGAGCTGCACCTTGTTGACGGCTTCCGAGTGCTCGTACATCTCGACTTCGACATGGATGCCGGTCTGTTTTTCAAACTCCGGCGCCATCTTCTTCAGCGCTTCGAGGGGCGGCAGCGCCTCGCCGACCATGCGGATGGTCTGGCCGCTATAGGGCTTCGACGCCTCTTTCAGATCCCATGCGGCCGCTTGTGTCACTTGCCACGTCAGGGGCCACATGAATACGGCTGCGATGAGCAGTCTGGACGCGGTACGTCTCAGCGGCTTGAGCATTCTTCCTCTCCCTAGAAGTCGTGCCTGTCGGGCCGGCGCCCGTTCTGTCATAAAATGTGTGGTACTGCAAATCAAAATGTGGCACCTTGCAACAAATGGTTGGGAGGTGTTAACAGACCGGCGGTAAACCGGCTTTCCCGACCAGGCGAGGGGACCTTTCGGATGGACTTCATCTTTATGCTGACGCGTAACGATCGCACGGTCGAGGACTGTCTCGACCTCGTCGAGTTGATCGAGCCGGTCGGCCTGAAGCATGTCGGTTTCAAGGATATTGGCGTCGCGCCGGATGTGCTGCGCAAGCTCGCTGTCGCCATTGCCCGGACAGGCGCCACCACTTACATGGAAGTTGTCTCGACGACGGCTGAGGCCTGCCTTAATTCCGCGCGCATCGCTAGGGATCTCGGCATCCAGCGCCTGCTCGGTGGCACCCAGGTCGACGAGATCATGGCGCTGCTGGAGGGGAGCGGCACCAAATACTACCCTTTTCCGGGTCGGCCGGTCGGCCATCCAACCAAGCTCGGCGGCTCGGCCGAGGACGTCGAGGCTGATTGCCGAGCCTTCGCCGAGAAAGGTTGTGCGGGATGCGATATCCTCGCCTATCGCGCCACCGAGGCCGACCCGGCCGAACTGGTGCGCGCAGCCCGGCGCGGGCTTGGTCCGTCGCGGCATCTGATCGTCGCCGGCGCTGTGGCATCAGCCGATCGGATCAAGGCAATCAAGCTGGCCGGCGCCAACGCTTTTACCATTGGCACAGCGGTTTTCGATGGCTCCTATTCGCCGACGAAAGGTTCTATCCTCTCGCAACTGCGGGATGTCCTCGCGGATTGCGAGCGCGTCTAATGCCAGTCATCGGCATCGATCTCGGCACACAAAGCCTGAAGGCGATCGTTGTCGATGACGAATTGCGGCTGCGTGGCGAGGCCGCTGTGTTGTACCAGCCGGCCTTCCCGGCGCCCGGCTGGGCCGAACAGAACCCGGCGCTGTGGCTGGCGGCGCTCAAGCCGGCCATTGCCGGCGCGCTCGACAAGGCTGGGCTTGCGCCGTCCGACATCAAGGGCATTGCCATTGCCGGCCAGCTCGACGGCTGCGTCGCGGTCGATGGCAATGGTGAGGCGCTGGCTCCGTGCATCATCTGGATGGACCGGCGGGCGGCAGGAGAGATCGCCGGCATCGATCCGGACTTCATCCGTGAGCGCACCGGTCTCGTTCTGGACGCCACTCATATGGCGGCGAAAATCCGCTGGGCCGCGCGCAACCTGCCCGAAGCGCGCCGGGTGGCGCTCTGGCATCAACCGGTATCGTTCGTGGTCGCGGCGCTGTGCGGTCGTGCCGTCATCGATCACGCGCTGGCCTCGACGACCATGCTCTATGGGCTGAAGGAGCACAACTATGCCGGCGATCTGCTGGCGGCCTTCGACATCGATGCAGATAAATTGCCCGGCATCGACGATGCATCTGAGATCGCCGGCGCCTTGACGCACGCCGGCGCCGAGCTCACCGGTCTGCCTGTGGGCACGCCGCTGGCGGTCGGCACCGGCGATGATTTTTCGGCCGCCATAGGCGCCGGGGTTGTCGTGCCCGGTTTCGTCGCCTGCAATCTCGGCACGGCCGAAGTGGTCGGCGCGGTGTCCGGCACGCTTCGCCTCGACCCCGGCGGCCTGGTCGAGACCCATGGCTTTCTCGGCAACGGCTATTTCATCTCCAATCCCGGATGGCTCTCGGGCGGCGCGGTGACGTGGTTTCTAACAACCTTCGGCGTCGATTCGCCGGCGGCGATGTCGGAACTGGCGGCGACGGTGGTTGCCGGCAGCGACGATTTGCTGTTCTTGCCCGCGTTGTCCGGTGCCATGGCGCCGCGCTGGATCGCCGAAGCGCGTGCCGCTTTCTACGGCCTGACATCCTTCCACGGCAAAGCGGCCTGCGCTCGCGCAGTGCTGGAAGGCTGCTCCTTCGCCATGCGCGACGTTGTCGACCGGCTGGACGAGCTCGGCATAACAACCGGGCGCATCCGGCTCTCAGGCGGTGGCGCGCGCAGCCGGGTGTGGGGGCAAATCCGGGCCGATGTCAGCGGCAGGCCGGTCGAGATCGCGGGTGCGGCCGATGCCTCGCTGATCGGTGCGGCAATCCTTGCCGCCGCGGCCGTCGGCCTTACCTCCTCAGTGCAGCAGGCGGCTGAAAGGCTGGCCGGCCACATCGAGACGATCGACCCTGATCCTTCCGCCAAGGCCGCCTACGACAGAAGTTACCGCCGGTATCGCACCTTGTTCGATGCCCTGACCCCGCTTCATGCTGACTGACCGGACTGCATCCTATGTCCAGACAAATGCTCGATCGCCTTATTGCCGGCACGCTGCCTGACCCGGACAGCCAGGGAATGCTGTCGGTGCCGCTGAAGACCATCGTCATAGGGCGCGGTCTCGGCGACGAGGCCGATGCGCTGGTCAAGCCGCTGCCGCTCGGCCGCAAGCTCGCCGTGGTCATGGATCCCGACACAAGGCTGGCGCTGGGTGAGAGGGTGTCGATCGCACTGCGTGGCAGCAGCGATGTCGGCAAGATCATCCTGCCGCGCCATCCGCATCCGGACATGGACGCGGTGCGATCGGTGATCGCACGCACGAAAGACGCCAGCGGCCTGGTCGCGGTCGGATCTGGCTCGATCAATGACATCACCAAATATGCTGCCCATCTCACCCAAAAACCTTATGCGGTGTTCGGCACCGCGCCATCGATGAACGGCTACACCTCGGTGTCGGCGGCAATCACCGAGGACGGCCTCAAGAAATCGCTGACGGCCAGCCTGCCGGTCGGCGTCTTCCTCGATCTCGATGTCATGGCGCGGGCGCCGCACCGGCTGATCGCTGCCGGCTTCGGCGATTCGATGGCGCGGCCGACCGCGCAGACCGATTGGCTGATGGCGCATCTGTTGCTCGGCACGCCCTACAGGGAGGCGCCGTTCATGCTTCTGGCCGAGGACGAGGAGGCGCTTATCGCCAAAGCCGGCGAACTCGGGACCGGCGACCTTGAGGCGACGGAAGTGCTGGTGCGCACGCTGGTCATGTCGGGCCTTGGCATGACTTTGTGCGGCGGCTCCTATCCGGCCAGTCAGGGCGAACATCTCATCGCCCACTATATCGACATGCGGGGCCAGGGATTGCCCGAGGCGCATCACGGCGAGCACATAGCGGTGACGACGTTGACGATGGCGCGGCTACAGGAACGCGTGCTGGCGCTGCGGGAGCTGCAGCTCGCGCCGTCCGCCGATACGCCAGACCGCTTCATCGAAATCTTCGGCGAAACGCTCGGACGTTCCTGCTGGGCGGCATTCAAGCCCAAGCTGCTGGACCGCGAACGGGCGGACGCTGTCAACACCATGCTGGCCAGGCAGTGGCGCTCGCATCGCGAAAGGCTGCTGCGGGTGGCACGCCCGGCGCGCGAGATCGCGGCAGCACTGCGTGCCGCCGGCGCCCCGACCACGCCGCAAGAGGTCGCCATACCGGCTGGCTTCTACGACGAGGCGGTCGCCAATGCGCGGCTGATCCGCGACAGGTTCACCATGCTCGACGTCGCTGCTGCCTCGCTCGAAACGGTTGCGGCGGGAGCCTGAGCGGGTGCTGCGTCCGCTCACCGACTTCACCGCGCCGGACCGGCGCAACATCGCTGTCGTGCTGACCGACATAGACGACACCTTGACCGACAAGGGGCGGTTGCCGGCAAAAGCCTATGCGGCGCTCGAGCGGCTGAAGCAGGCCGGCTTCATTGTCGCGCCGGTTACCGGCCGCCCTGCCGGCTGGTGCGACCTGATCGCCCGGCAATGGCCGGTGGACGGCGTGATCGGCGAGAACGGCGCCTTCTATTTCCGCTACGACGACGCCAAAAAGCGGATTGTTCGCCACTACGCCAAGAGCGCTGCCGAACGGCAGGCCGATGCCGCACGCCTCAAGGAGATCGAGCAAACCGTTCTGAGCGAAGTTCCGGGTGCGGCGGTCGCGGCCGACCAGGCCTATCGCGAGGCCGATCTGGCGATCGATTTTTGCGAGGACGTGGCGCCGCTGCCCAAAACCGAGGTTCTGAAGATCGTCGGCATCTTCCAGCGCTATGGCGCGACGGCGAAAATCTCGTCCATCCACGTCAATGGCTGGTTCGGCAAATACGACAAACTGTCGACAAGCCGGCTATTCTTGCGGGACTGTTTCGGTATAGATATCGACCACGACAAGGACAGCATTGTCTTCGTCGGCGATAGTCCAAACGATGCACCAATGTTCGGCTTCTTCCCCAACAGCGTCGGCGTCGCTAATGTGCTGGACTTCGCCGGCGAGCTTCCTGCGTCTCCCGCCTTCGTCACAAGCGGGCGCGGCGCGGAGGGATTTGCCGAGCTTGGCGATGCGCTGATTGCTGCAAAGGGAATGGAATAGTCATGGACCAAGGCCGACTGACGAAGAAGGAGCGGCACGCGCTTATCCTTTCGGAAGTGCGCCGGTCGGCGTCGATACGCATCTCCAAGCTCGCACGGCGCATCGGCGTCGCCGGCGAGACCATCCGCCGCGATCTCATCGAACTCGGCGATGCCGGACTGATCAACCGCACCTATGGCGGTGCGACGATCTCGCTGGTGACATCAGAACCGGTGATTTCCGAGCGTGGCCTGACCCTGATCGAGGAGCGCGCCCGCATCGGCCGCGGCGCGGCAAGCCTTGTCGAGAAGGGCCAGATCGTGATGATCGATGGCGGTTCGACCACCTATGAGGTGGCGCGCAACCTTTCGCAGCTGAAGCGCGACCTGACCATCATCACCAATTCCACCGGAGTGGCCTCTGTGGCCGGCGCCAATCCGACCTTTCGGGTGCTGCTCTGCCCCGGGACCTATGATAGCCGGGAAGGCAGCGTGTTGGGCGAAGACACCGTCGAGTTCCTGCGCCGCTACAATGCCGACGTCGCCATTATCGGGGCATCGGGGATAAGCGCCGATGGTCCGAGCGACATGATCTCGGGCGCCGCAGCCGTTAAACGCGCGATGATATCGCGTTCATTGTCGACGGTGCTGGTGGTGACCCACGACAAGTTTGGCCGCAGCAGTCTCGAACGCATCTGCGGGCTCGATGACATTGCCGATATCGTCACCGACAGCGAACCGAAGGCCGACCTGCGCACTGCTGCCGAACAGGCGGGCACGGAGCTGCATGTGTTTGCCGCCGGCTGATCAGCAACTGCTTATTCGGCGGCATCCCGGTTGGTCAGCGCGATGTGGCAGCAGCCGGAGCCGTGGCCCGGCGTCCAGGTGACATTGTCGAAGCGCACGCCCGTTGCCTCGAACAGACCACGGTCGAAAGCGCCGGCGATGCGGCAGAGCGTGGCGAGTTTTTCATCACCGACACCGGCCTCGACCCAGGCGTCCTTCAGCGGACAACGCTTCACCTTGAAGGCGATGTGGTCCGGCCCGCGCTCGACATCGGTCGGATACATCAGGCCGCCATCCGGGCTGACGGCCAAAAATGCCTCGCCGATGGCCGGCGCGTCGTTAGGTCCGAAACGGACGAAGGCGGCCGCCGCCACCTCCTTGCCGCGCTGCTCGATGGTGCGGATCATGATCGCCTCGGCCTTTTCCGCGCCGAGTTCGCCGGTCAGCTCGTCGAGAAACAGACGGTAGAGATCGGCGCGGTTACGGAAGGCGGAATCGAGTTCGCGCGAGAGTTTTTCGGCTCTGGCTTCTGGTTCGGTCATGGCACTTGCCTGCTGCTTCTGTCCAATCTTGGCGCCGCCGCAACCAGCGCCTTGCCGATTGCCGATTGCGGCGCGTCGACTACGTTGCGGGCGTCGCCGCTCTCGGCGATCCGCCCGGCGTCGAGAAGAACGACGCGGTGGGCGATGGCCCGTACGACGCCGAGATCATGCGAAATGAAGAGATAGGCGATCCGTTCCCTGGCTTGCAGGTCGAGCAGCAACGCAAGGATCTGTCCGCGGACCGAAACGTCGAGCGCCGACACCGCCTCGTCGAGCACGATCAGCGACGGTTTGGTTGCGATGGCGCGGGCGATGGCGACGCGCTGGCGCTGGCCGCCGGAGATTTCGTGAATAGCGCGCGGGGCGAGATCGGCTGCCAGCCCGACGCGATCCAGCAAGGCAGCAATGCGGGCCGGCCTCTCGGCGCGGGAAGCGATGGCATGGATGCGCAAGGGATCGTCAAGCACGCGAGCCACCGTGGCGCGCGGGTTGAACGCGGCGAGCGGATCCTGGAACACCATTTGCAGGCGCGCGCGCTTGGTGCGCAGGGCCGCACCCTTCAAGAGCAGAAAGTCGTCGCCTTCGAACTGGACGGTGCCGGCGTCGGGCTCGATCAACCTAAGCACCAGCCGCGCGATCGTCGACTTGCCGCTGCCGGAGGGCCCGGCCAGCGCCAGCGTCTCGCCGGGTTCGATGGCGAAGGAGACACCGTCGACGGCCGCGATGGCCTTGCCGCCACGACGGTATCGCTTGGTAAGACCGGAGACGGTGAGCAAGTTCATGCCGGCGCCCGTCGTAGCAGCGGATCGGCGTCGAGGCCGACATGGGCGTCGAGCAGCGTTCGCGTATAGGCATGGCGCGGGGCGTTTATGATTTGCTCCGTCGGGCCGAGTTCGATCAGTTCGGCGTTCCGGAATACAGCGATACGCTCTGCGAGTTCGGCGGCCAGCGCGATGTCGTGGCTGATGAACAGCAGCGTCATGCCGTCCTCCGCCACCAGTTGCCGAATGAGGCTGACGATTTCCGCTTGCACAATGGTGTCCAGCGCGCTGGTCGCCTCGTCGGCGATCAGCAGTTTCGGACCGGCTGCAATGGCCGCGGCAACAGCAACGCGCTGCTTCTGGCCGCCGGAGAGCTGGTGCGGGAAAGCACGCATGGCGGTTTGTGGGTCGGGCAGCCGGACACGTTGGAGCAGGG
Organism: Mesorhizobium sp. M0615; assembly: GCF_040320805.1. Classification (NCBI taxonomy): domain Bacteria; kingdom Pseudomonadati; phylum Pseudomonadota; class Alphaproteobacteria; order Hyphomicrobiales; family Phyllobacteriaceae; genus Mesorhizobium; species Mesorhizobium sp. M0615. The sequence goes on from NZ_JAMYQI010000008.1 coordinate 239,783, forward strand.
TTTTGGCTTTGGCGTAAGCTTGTGGCCAGTCGAGGCCGAGGTGGGTGCGGGCGACTTCGGCGATCTGTTTGCCGACGGTCATGACGGGGTCGAGGCTGGCGGAGGGGTCCTGGAAGACGAAACCAATGTCGCGACCGGGAAGGGGGAGCGTACTGGGTTCGGTTAATTTGAGAGGTCGGCGTTCCGTCACACCCCCCTCTGTCCTGCCGGACATCTCCCCCTCAAGGGGGGAGATTGGCAGCTTTGCGGCCAGCGCTCTTCCTGCAATGCCAGTGATTGGCGAAAGCGCAGATGAGAGCTTAATCTCCCCCCTTGAGGGGGAGATGTCCGGCAGGACAGAGGGGGGTGCCTTGACGCCTGCCTCTCCTGTCGATCTCAGGAACCAATCGATCCCTCCCTTAACCTTGGCTGACCCCGGCAGCAGTCCAGCCACCGCCAGCGCCAGCGTGCTCTTGCCCGAACCGCTTTCGCCAATGATCGCCAGCCGCTCGCCGGCAATAACATCCAGGCTGACCCCCTTCAGCGCCGTCACCTCGCTGCCATCTCGCCGATAGCGCACTGACAGATCGCGTATCTCAGCCAGTGCGGTCACGACAGGCTCCTCCGCACCGCCGTCGTTTCGACCACGCCTTCGCCGGTGAGATAGACGCCAAGCACGGTCAGCACCAAGGCGATGCCCGGAACGATCGACAGAAAGGGCGCGGTGCGCAGCACAGTGCGGCCCTCGGCGATCATGCCGCCCCAAGTGACGCGATTGGGGTCGCCGAGACCGAGGAAGGACAGCGCTGCCTCGGTGAGGATCGCGGCGGCCACGATCACCGAGGACAAGGCCAGCACCGGCGGCAACGCGTTGGGCAACACCTCGCGAAAAGCGATCTCAAGCGGATGCATGCCGATGACGCGAGCGCCGGCGACGTAATCGCGCTCGCGGATCGACAGCACTTCGGCGCGCGCTACACGCGCCGGTCCGGTCCAGGCGCCAAGCGCTATTGCCGTGACGACGACGCCGAGCGACGGCCCGACGACGCTGACGAAGGCCAGCGCCAGGAGAAAACTCGGCACGGTCTGGAAGGCATCGGTGATGCGCATCAGCCCCTCGTCCACAAGGCCGCCGGCAAAGCCGGCCAGCGTGCCGACGACCGCGCCGATGAAGAGTGCCGCCGCTGCCGCCGCCAGGCCGACCGCCAGCGAGGTGCGGGCGCCGTGGAACAGTTCGGCCAGCACGTCACGGCCGAGCCGGTCGGTGCCGAGCGGCAGCGACCAGTCCTGGAAGGGCGGCAGCAGTGCTGGTCCGGCAATGGCCTGCGGGTCGCCGGGGAAGAGCAGCGACGCAAACAGCGCCATGGCGAACAGAAGCGCCAGGATGATCGCGCCGGCGACCGCTTCCGGCCGGCGCAGGAACCGCGGCAGCGCGCTCACGCGCTGGCCTCGCCGGCGCCGACGCGCGGGTCGAGGAAGGCGTAGGCGATGTCGACGGCAAGGTTGACGGCAATGACGAGGACGGCGCTGGTGAGGATGATGCCGAGCAGCAGCGGCGTGTCGCGCGAAGCGACCGCTTCCTGCGCCAGCCGGCCGAGCCCGGGCACGGCAAAGACGCTTTCGATGACGACGCTGCCGCCCAGCATCTGCGCCGATTGCAGGCCGAGCATGGTGACCAGCGGCAAGAGCGCGTTGCGGGCGACATGGGCGAGCACGATGCGGCGGCGTGACAGCCCCCTGGCGCGGGCGGCGAGCACAAAATCCTGCCGCCACGCCTCGGCCATGCCGGCGCGCATCATGCGCAGATAGAGCGCGAGATAGATGAAGCCGAGCGCGGAAACCGGCAGGACGAGGTGGACGGCGATGTCGGTGGCGCGGTCAAAACCGGTCTTGTCCGAGGCCAGGCTCTCGATGCCGCCGATCGGCAGCCAGCGCAGGTCGACGGCAAAGACGACGATCAGCACCAGGCCAAGCCAGAAACCCGGCACGGCATAAAGCGCCAGCGAGCCGATCGACAGGAAGCAGTCGCGAAAGCTGCCGGGTCTGGCGCCGGCGTAGATGCCGAGCGCCGAGCCCAAACCGAAGGAGAGCGCGGTGGCGGTCACCATCAAGAGCAGTGTCGTCGGCAGGCGTTCCAGGATGACATCGCGAATTGGCCGCGAGAAGGTAACGGACTGGCCGAGGTCGAAATGCAGCAGCGCCCAGAGATAGTTCGCGAGCCGTGTCAGCTCGGACTGGTCGAGGCCCCAGCGATGACGCAGCAATTCGATCATGCCGGCGTCGCCGCCGGTCGAGACGATGTAGGCGTCGACCGCGTCACCGGGGGCGGCTTCCAGGAGGAGGAATGTGCCGATGATGACGATCAGCAGCACGAAGATGCTGCCGACGAGGCGACGGCGCATGAGGGTGAGGGCGCGGGTCATGGGAAAGGCATAGCGCTGCGCCAGTCGGGAGAGGTGCGGTGTCTAGGCACCCCCCTCTGTCCTGCCGGACATCTCCCCCGCAAGGGGGGAGATTGGATGTCGCCTCTGCCTTCGCCAATCTTCGATGCCGAATGTACGCGACAGCGAAGCTGCTGATCTCCCCCCTTGCGGGGGAGATGTCCGGCAGGACAGAGGGGGGTGTGATGAAACGCGGCCCTACGCCATGCCTTCACACCAATTTCTTTGCGAACTTTCATCCGCGCAAATGTGTCACGATTCCAGATAGGTGTCCGCCCAGTTCGACGCCGCCCATCGCGGGTTGTTGGCGATGTTGCCCACGGTATCGCGCGCGACGCTGATGAAGCTCCATTCGGCGACGTTGATCAGCGGCAGGTCCGCCGCGACCTGTTTCTGGAATTCCTTGTAGAGGTCGGTGCGCGCTGACGTATCCAGCGTCTCCGAAGCCTTGGCGATCAGCGCGTCGAGCGCGGCGTTCTTGTAGCCGCCCTGGTTGGAGAACGGCACGCCGTCGGGAATGCCGCTCTGCACCAGGATGGTGGTCGAGATCGCCGGGTCGCCGCGGAACACCGGCGGGCCGACGGCGAGGTCGAAGGTGTGGTCGGTGTAGACGGCCTTGATGTGCGCGGCCGAGTCGTTGTTGACGATCACGGCGTCGATGCCGATTGCCGCCAGCGCCTGGCGCAGATAGTCGCCGAACTGCTTCGTCTCGTTGAAATAGGGTGCCGGCAGGAGTTTCAGCGCAAAACGCTTGCCGTCATCGGCGCGCTTGTACCCCGCGTCGTCGAGCAAGGCGTTGGCCTTGGCGACGTCGAATGGATAGATCGGCACGTCGGCAGTGTAGAATTGCGGATCGTTCTTCGGCACCGGGCCGGTGGCGGTGGCGGCATAGCCGAGGAACACCGTCTTGACGACGAAGTCCTTGTCGATGGCATGCGCGATCGCCTGGCGGACCTTCACGTCGGCCAGTTCCTTGCGGCGATGGTTGATCTCGACGACGAGCTGATAGGTCAGCCCCTCATAGCCCTTGGAGATCACCTTCAGGCCCGGCACCTTGGAGATGCGGTCGAGGTCGGCCAGCGGCACGGCGGAGAAGGCGGCGAGCTGGATCTCTTCCGCCTCGAGCGCCGCTGCAGCCGACGTGCGGTCGGGTAGCACCTGGTAGATGATCTCGTCGAGATACGGCTCGTCCTTGGCCCAGTAATCCGCATTCCTGGTCAGCTTGTAATACCGGCCGGCCTTGTATTCGCCGAACTTGAACGGCCCGGTGCCGATGGGTGCATTGTTGGCCGGGTTTTCCTCGATCTTGCCGACCTCGTAGATGTGCTTCGGAACCACGCTTGACAGCGCCGGCAGCGCGTTGCGGATCAGCTGGAACGGCGTTGGCTTGGCGAATTTGAAGACGGCGGTCAGATCGTCAGGGGTGTCGACGCTGGCCAGATCCTTGAACACGGTGCGGCCGAGATTTTGCAGCGGTTTCCAGATCTGCAGCGCTGAGAAGGCGACGTCGGCCGAGGTGAACGGCTCGCCGTCATGCCATTTGACGCCCTCGCGTAGTTTGAACGTCACCGACAGGCCGTCGGCCGCGCCCTCCCAGCTGAGTGCCAGCCGCGGCTGGAGCCCGTCCTTGCCTTCGAACGAGGCTTCGGCCAGCGTTTCGACGATCTTGCTGGAGATGAAGAAGACGCCGTTGGAGGCGACGATGGCCGGATTGAGGTTGCGCGGCTCGGAATCGGCGGCAAGCACGAGGCGGCCGCCCTTCTTCGGCGTCTGCGCCCAGCTGAATGTGGGCATGGCGGTGGAGGCCAGCAGTAAAACTGAGCCGCCAAGCAGCGTGCGTCTGGAAATATCCGACATGATCAACCTCCGTCCTCTCCGCGACCAGATGGGCGCACCCCTCGAAGCTGGCGGCACCCGCCAGCATCCTCGCGGCGATTATGGCCCTTGCCAAGGGTTTCGCCAGAGACGGAATTGGCGCATCTTTGCTTGGCTTTGAAATTTTCGTCCGCTGGACCAGTTTAGAGGTGGCCCTTTCATTCTGGTATTCTGGTAGGACCAGATTGCCTTAGTGTGCAGCAATGACGAGTGGTGACAGCCTGCCGAAGCAATCTAAACCTGTTTCTGGCTGGACCAGAGTTGACGAAATGGTGCAGATTTGATCGAAGCCAAGGGATTGGACGCAGTACGGCCGGCGATCCCACTGATATAAGGAAGAGAAAGATGAACATTGCCCCGGGCAAGAGCGCCGTCAGCAATATGCCGTTCGACCAGGCGAGGGTCGACCGGCTGATGGAAGAGGCCGGCATCGATGTTCTGCTCGCGACGTCCAAGCACAACACGCAGTATCTGCTCGGCGGCTACAAGTTCATCTTCTTTGCCGCCATGGATGCGATCGGCCATAGCCGTTACCTGCCTGTCGTCGTCTATGAAAAGGGTGGGCCCGATCATGCCGCCTATATCGGCAACCGCATGGAAGGCGCCGAGCACCAGAACAACCCATTCTGGACGCCGACGCTGCATGCCGCCTGCTGGGGCACGCTCGATGCTGCCAATCTTGCGGTTGAGCACATCAGCAAGATCGGCAAGGCAGGCGCCCGCATCGGCATCGAGCCGGCCTTCCTGCCGTCGGACGCCTATGCGCTGATCCGCAGGGCGTTACCGGATGCCAGGCTGATCGACGCGACCGGCATGCTGGAGAGCATGCGCGCCATCAAGACGGACGCCGAGCTGGAAAAGCTGCGTATTGCCTCCGAGCTAATCACGGATTCCATGCTGGCGACCATCCAGTGGGCGCATGAAGGCACGACCAAGGCGGAGATCATCGAGCATCTGCGGCGCGAAGAAACCAATCGCGGCGCGCATTTCGAATATTGCCTGCTGACGTTGGGCGCCAGCCACAACCGCGCGGCGTCACCGCAGGCTTGGAAAAAGGGCGACGTGCTGTCGATCGATTCCGGCGGCAATTATCACGGCTATATTGGCGACCTCTGCCGCATGGGCATTCTGGGCGAACCGGATGCCGAACTGGAAGATCTGTTGGCCGAGGTCGAGACAGTGCAGCAGGCGGCGTTCTCGAAGGTGAGCGCAGGCACCGTCGGCGGCGATATGATTTCGCATGCCGAGGGCGTGCTGAAGGCCTCCAAGGTCGCGCCCTACACGGATTTCTTCGCCCACGGCATGGGGCTGATCACGCATGAGGCTCCGTTCCTGATGACCAACCATCCGGTGACCTATGAAGGCACCTATGCCGCCAAGCCGCTGGAGACAAACATGGTGCTGTCGGTGGAGACGACCATGCTTCACCCGACGCGGGGGTTCATCAAGTTGGAGGACACGTTGGCGGTGACGGATACGGGATATGTGATGTTTGGGGATCGGGCGCGGGGCTGGAATAGAGGTGGGATAGCCTAGCTCGGCGCTACCCCCTCACCCGGATTGCCATCCGAATTGCGAAGGGCAATTCGGGGCTATCCGACCTCTCCCCGAGGGGAGAGGAGTTTGCGCCGGCGCTGGCTTCTGCCTCTTCTCCCCTCGGGGAGAAGGTGGCCGCGAAGCGGCCGGATGAAGGGGGCCTTTCGCGATTACTTCCCCGCCGGGATCAGCCTGAAATCCGGCAACTCCCGCAGCACCAGTTCGGGTCCGGCCGGCGAATAGACGACGAAGAGCTGCATCGGCCCATCGCCCGTGTTCAGTGTCGAATGGAAACGGCTTTCCGGCACATAGATGGTGCAGCCGGGGCCGACCTTGGCGACGACCGGATTGCCGTTCTCGTCCTCGACCATTTGTTCGCCATTGCCTGAGATGACGAAGATGATTTCTTCCGCGCCGGGGTGGTTGTGGCGGGTGTGGCCCTTGCCTGAGGGCAGGTCGACGACGCCGCCGGAAAAGCGCTCAGCGCCATTCACTTCAGGCGCGACCGTCAGCGACAGCTTGCCCCAGTCAAAGCCGAAGGCGCTCACGTCGTTCGGGTATACGAATACCTTGCTTTTGTCGGTCATGAATTCATCCCTTCTTTTTCTTCTGGTCGTGCAGCGTGACGGCCTTGAAATCCGCCGTCTGCCTGGCGATCGCGGCTTCAGCCGGCAGCCGTTCCATCGAACTCGCGCCATAAAAGCCATGCAGGCCCTTGCAGCGGTCGAGAATGTATCTCGCGTCGTCCGGCATCGAGATCGGCCCGCCATGGCAAAGCAGGATGACATCCTTGCGCACCGAGCGCGCCGCGTTGGCGATGGCGTCGATCTCGACCACGCAGTCGTCGAGCGACTTGGCCGACGTGGCTCCGATCGAGCCGCCGGTCGTCACCCCCATATGGGCAACGACGATGTCGGCGCCGGCTTTTGTCATGGCGCGCGCCTCGTCGGGGTTGAAGACATAGGGCGTGGTCAGAAGATCGAGCTTGTGCGCCTCGGCGATCATGTCGACCTCCAGCCCGAAGCCCATGCCGGTTTCCTCAAAACTCTGGCGCATGCTGCCATCGAACAGGCCGATGGTCGGGAAATTCTGCACGCCGGAAAAGCCCATCGTCTTCAGCTCGGCAAGCAGCAGCGGCATGATGACGAAGGGATCGGTGCCGTTGACACCGGCCAGCACCGGCGTCTTTTTGACCACCGGCAGCACCTCATAGGCCATTTCCTTGACGATCTCGTTGGCGTTGCCATAGGCGAGCAGGCCCGCAGCCGAGCCGCGCCCGGCCATGCGATAGCGGCCGGAATTGTAGATGATGATGAGGTCGATGCCGCCGGCTTCCTCGGCCTTGGCCGACAGGCCAGTGCCGGCGCCGCCCCCAACGATGGGCACGCCGTCGGCGATCATCGCCTTGAACTTCTTCAATATGTCCTTGCGCGGTATTGCGGGCATTTGTTGGCTCTCACTATCTGGCGATGTCGAGGAAGGCCGCGGTTGCGGCTTTGGCAAATTCCGGATCGTTGATGTGCAACGGCAGGCGTGAGACCCGGCGCGCGGCGTTCGGCTTGATGGTGCGCTCGACGGCATCGAACAGCACGGCGTCGGCTTCGGGGTCGAAGAAGGCGCCGCCCTCGATGTCGAGTGCCGAGACGCCTTTTTCGGGGATCAGGAAATGCACAGGGCCCTCGCAGCGAGCGAGCCTGGTGCCGATCCACTCGCCTATACCGCGGCATTCATCCACCGTGGTGCGCATCAGTGTGACGTTGGGATTGTGCTCGTAGAACAGCCGGCCCCTAAACTTCTCGGGAATGGTCGGCGGCGCCCAGAAATTGACCATGTCCAGCGCGCCGACCGAGCCTACATAGGGCAGCTTGGTGCGGGCGATGGCGCCGAAGCGGTCCTCCGTCGCAGGCAGCACGCCGCCGAGCAGCAGGTCGCAGACTTCCGTCGTGGTGATGTCTATGACGCCTGCGAGCAGGCCCGAGTCCGCGAGCTTCTCCATCGAGCGGCCGCCGGTGCCGGTGGCGTGGAAAACCATGCAGTCATAGTTGGCGCGCAACTGATCCGCGATGGCGGTCACGCAAGGCGTGGTTACGCCGAACATGGTGAGCCCGAGTGCCGGCTTGCCGGTGGCAGTCGGCGCCGGCTTTGCGGCCATGCCGGCGATCGCTTGCGCCGCGTTGTGCAGCACCGTGCGGGAGAGCCGGTTCAGTCCCGCCATATCGGTGACCGATGGCATCATGATGATGTCGGAGACGTCGACATAGGGCGCGGTGTCGCCGGAGGCGAGCGTCGAGACCATGATCTTGGGCAGCCCAAGCGGCAGCGCGCGCATGCCGGCAGTGATGATCGACGTGCCGCCGCCGCCGCCAATGCCGATCACGCCTGATATGTCGTCGCGCGACTGAATGAAACTGGTGAAGGCGGCGCCCATGCCGGCCACTGCCGTGCCGCGATCATCGATGCCGAGCACGCCACTGGCTCCATCCGGATGATGCGCCGCGACCTCGCTGGCCGGGATATCGACCGGCACGGTGGCGCCGCGCGTTCCGATGTCGACGCGGGCAACCGAACTGCCGGTGGCGGCAATAGCATCCGCCAGGAAGGCAAGTTCCTCGCCCTTGGTGTCGGCTGTGCCCACCACGTAGATGCGCTTCATCGCGTTTCTCCCGTCACCGGCCGACCGGCGCCGGGCCGCCTGTCGCCCTTTGCCGGCCTTTCGGTGGGCAAAGGTCATTGCAATTTTTTGAGACGCGCGTATCGTATTGACATGGAAGTCTCACGTCAACAAGCCGCTGGGAACGACGACGCCAACGAGGCTGCCGAACGCGGCCCGCGGGCCCGCACAAAACGGCTGATGCTGGAGACGGCGACGCGGCTGATGCAGGCGGGCGTCACCCCGTCTGTCAGCGAAGTCGCGGAGGCGGCGCAAGTGTCGCGCGCCACCGCCTATCGCTATTTCCCCAGCCAGGCAGCCCTGGTGCAGGCGGTGGTTGACGAGGGGCTTGGGCCGATCCTGACCTGGCAATCGACGTCCACCGATGCCGGGCGGCGCGTTGCCGAATTGTTCGACACCGCCATGCCGCGCATCGAAGCTTTCGAGGCAACTTTCAAGGCAGCGCTGAAACTGTCGCTCGACCAATGGGCGCAGCGGCAGGCGGGCACGCTGGGCGGCGAGCCGCAATTCACGCGCGGACATCGCGTCCAGCTGCTGAAGGATGCCATCGCACCGCTCAAGGGCCGGCTGCCGCCGCGCGAGTTCAAGCGCCTGGCGCAGGCGCTGTCGATGATGTTCGGCGTCGAAGTGCTGATCGTGCTGAAGGATATATGGGGGCTCGATAGCCGCGGCATGCGGTCGGTCGCGCAATGGGCGGCGGGCGCCCTTGTGCGCGCCGCGGTGGCGGAATCAACGGCTGAAATCGATGCGGCCCCGACAGCGGCATTGGCGAAATAGCGCCAATCTGGTTCGACCAGATTTGGATGCCCACTATTGATGTTAACCGGGATGGCAGTGCCGAAACAAGGCTCTCCTATATCAACGAGTAGGAAAATTCAGGAAAAACAGTCGGATACATGAAGAATCCGGTTATACAAGCTCCGGTGGTGGTCCAAGAAAGAGCTTGACGGCTATCTAAAATTGGTAATACCAGATCAGGACAGAAAAGCGGATCGAAAGTGAGAGCTGCGATCCAGTTTCCGGCAAAGCGAGGAGGCTTGGAACCGGAAGGTGCGATCTCGGGAGGAACTACCAGGCCGGCTTCACCGCCGGCTAGCATGACAAGGTAGAATGCGCACAAGGGAGGAAATCATTATGCGCAAGACAATGACCAGCCTGCTTGCTGGTATCGGCTTAGTACTTGCCTGCGGAACGTCCGTCTACGCGCAGGACAAGGAGCTCACCATCTTTTGGGCGGAATGGGATCCGGCCAATTATCTGCAGGAACTCGGCAACGAGTACGAGAAGGAAACCGGCGTCAAGATCACGGTGGAAACCACGCCCTGGTCCGACTTCCAGACCAAGGCTTTCACCGAGTTCAACGCCCATGGCGACGCCTATGATATGGTCGTCGGCGACTCGCAATGGCTCGGCGCCGGCTCGACCGGCGGCCACTATGTCGACCTGACCGACTTCTTCAACAAGCACAAGCTTGGCGAAGTGATGGCGCCGGCAACGGTGAAATATTACGCCGAGTATCCGGGCGGCAGCAGCAAGTACTGGGCGATCCCGCTCGAAGGCGACGCTGTCGGCTGGTCCTATCGCAAGGACTGGTTCGAGGACCCGAAGGAAAAGGAAGCCTTCAAGGCCAAGTACGGCTACGATCTCGACGTGCCGAAGGATTTCAAGGCGCTGCGCGACATCGCGGAGTTCTTCTACCGGCCGGATCAGAAGCGATACGGCATCGCCATCTACACCGACAATTCCTATGACGCGATGGCGATGGGCTTCGAAAACGCGCTGTTCTCCTTCGGCGGCGAACTGGGTGACTACAAGACCTACAAGGTCGACGGCTTCATCAACTCCGACAAGGCAATCGCCGCACTCGACGCCTACAAGGAACTCTACACGTTCACGCCTCCGGGCTGGGCCAAGTCGTTCTTCGTGGAGGACAATCAGGCGATCACCGAAAACCTGGCCGCGATGAGCATGAACTACTTCGCGTTCTTCCCCTCGCTGATCAACGAGGCGTCGAACCCGAACGCCAAGAACACCGGCTTCTTCGCCAATCCTCCAGGCCCGAACGGCGATCAGTTCGCCGCACTCGGCGGTCAGGGCATCTCCATCGTTTCCTACTCCAAGAAGCAGGAAGAGGCGACGAAGTTCCTTGAATGGTTCATCAAGGACGAGACCCAGAAGAAGTGGGCGGCGCTCGGCGGCTACACCTGCAGTGCCGCCGTGCTCAAGTCGGAGGAGTTCCAGAACGCCACGCCGTACAACAAGGCCTTCTACGAGACCATGTTCAAGGTGAAGGACTTCTGGGCGGTGCCGGAATATGCCGAGCTGCTGCAGCAGCTCAACCAGCGCGTCTATCCCTACATGATCGGCGGCGAAGGCACCGCCAAGGAAACGCTGGACGCGCTCGCAGGCGACTGGAACGCGACGTTCAAGAAATACGGCCGCGGCCAATAAGCAGCTTTTCTCGCGGAGGAGGCATCCGCGCCTCCTCCGTTCTTTTTTCCGAAACGGGAGCAGGGTCTTGGCGACCACGATGATCACCACGCTGGACACTTCCTCGCGGGCCGCTGCACGCGGCTTGAGCGACATGTCGATCCGCAACCTCTTCATAATCCCGACGATCCTGTTCCTGATCGTCTTCAACATTTTCCCGCTGATCTATTCGCTGGGCTATTCCTTCACCGATTTCCGCGCGTCGACCAACGCGACGGCAAATTTCGTCGGGCTGCAGAATTATCGCGACCTGCTCAACGATCCCTATGTCTGGTCCAACTTCGCCATCACCGCGAAGTACGTCATCATCTCGGTCGCGGGTCAGCTGCTCGTCGGCTTCGGCGTGGCCATGCTGCTCAACCGGGATATTCCCCTCAAGGGTCTCATCACAACGCTGCTGCTGCTGCCGATGATGCTGTCGATGGCCGTCGTCGGTCTGTTCTGGAAACTGCTCTATGATCCGTCATGGGGGGTCATCAACTATGCGCTTGGCCTCGGTAATTTCGAGTGGCTGGCGGATCCCAAGATGGCGCTCTATGCGGTTGCGCTGACCGACATCTGGATGTGGTCGCCCTTCGTCATGCTTTTGTCGCTGGCCGGCCTTTCGGCGGTGCCGAAGCATCTCTACGAAGCAGCGGCGATCGACCGCGCCGGACCGTTCTACACCTTCTTCCGCATCACGCTGCCGCTGGTCGCGCCGATCCTGATGATCGCGGTCATCTTCCGCACCATGGAAGCGTTCAAGACCTTCGACCTCGCCTATATCCTGACCAGCCAGCCGACGGCCGAGCTGATCTCTATCCGGCTGTACAAGATGGCGTTCCAGGAATGGCAGACCGGGCGCTCCTGCGCGCTCGCCTACATCGTGCTGATCATGGTGCTGGCCATCACCAACATCTACGTCAAGTACCTCAACAAGGTGAAGGAGCGCTGAGATGGCCGCCGTCCGCACTTCTTCCGAAATAGGCTTCAATCGCGTCGCCATCGTCGCCGTCCTTTTGGTGACGATCATCTTCCTGGCGCCGATCTACTGGATCGCCTCGACGGCGTTCAAGCCGCGCAATCTTGCCACGACCATCCCGCCGACGGTGGTGTTCCAGCCCGAGATATCACCGTTCGTCAAGCTGTTCACCAAGCGCTCGCAGATGCGCAACCCGCCGTCGCCGGAAGAGTATGCGGCGGCACCCTGGTGGGAACGTGTCGTGTTCGACGGCGGTGAAAAGATCGTGCGCGACGGCAAGGGCCAGGTGCAATGGTCCGGCTATCCGAGCCGCTTCATGAACTCGCTGATCATTGCCATCACCTCGACGGTGCTGGCTGTCGGCATGGGTACCTTCACCGCCTACGGCTTCTCGCGCTTCAAGGTGAAGGGGGAGGCGGATCTGCTCTTCTTCATCCTGTCGACGCGCATGCTGCCGCCGGTGGTGGTCGCGATCCCGATGTTCCTGATGTACCGGGCCGTCGGCCTCAACGATTCCCATATCGGGCTGATCATCCTTTATACCGCCTTCAACCTGTCCTTTTCGGTGTGGCTGATGAAGGGGTTCATGGACGAGATCCCGAAGGAGTATGAAGAGGCAGCGCTGGTCGACGGCTACACCCGCATGGAAGCCTTCTTCAAGATCGTGCTGCCGGAGGCCGCCACCGGCATCGCCGCGACCGCGGTTTTCTGCTTCATCACGGCGTGGAACGAGTATGCTTTCGCGCTGATCATGACCAACCGCCGCGCCCAGACGGCGCCGCCCTTCATCCCCAGCCAGGTCGGCGCCGGCCTGCCCGACTGGACGGTGATCGCCGCCGGAACCTTCCTGTTCCTGCTGCCGGTCGCAATCTTCACCTTCCTGCTCCGCAACCATTTGCTGCGCGGCATGTCCTTCGGAGCGATCCGCAAATGAGCTTTCGAGCCATCAACCAGAAATATCTCGAACCGGGGTCTCAGGTGCTGATGGTCCTCGGCATCATCGCGCTTTGCCAGCCGTGGAACCTGCTGCTGCACAGCTATGGCGTGACCATCATCCTGATCGGCCTGATCGGCTTCAACATCACCTCGAAGATCGCGCCGGCGGAGAAGGCCGGTACCGGCCAGGTGCGCAATCCGGGAGCAGAGCATTGACCCAGATTGAGCTTCGCGGCGTCCAGAAATTCTTCGGTGCGGTCCAGGTCATCAAGGACCTCAACCTCAAGATCGACGACAACGAGTTCATCGTGCTGCTCGGTCAGTCGGGTTGCGGCAAGACGACGACATTGAGGGCGGTTGCCGGGCTGGAGACGATCGACGGCGGTGACATCCTCATCGACGGCAAGCCGGTGCAACACCTCAAGGCCGCCGACCGCGACATCGCCATGGTGTTCCAGTCGTTCTCGCTCTACCCGCATATGAGCGTCTATGAGAACATTGCTTTTCCCTTGCGCGCGACGCGCAAGAGCAAGGCCGAGATCGATAGCGAGGTGCGCTCGGTCGCCAAGACGCTGCAGATCACGGAACTGCTGGCCAAGAAGCCGTCGGCGCTGTCGGGCGGCGACATGCAGCGTGTGGCCATCGGCCGGGCTCTGGTGCGGCGGCCGAAGGCGATGCTGATGGACGAGCCGATCGGCGCCCTCGACGCCAAGCTGCGCGAAGAGATGCGGGCCGAGATCAAGCGGCTGCACATCAAACAGGGCTCGACCACCATCTATGTCACGCACGACCAGATCGAGGCGATGAGCCTCGCCGACCGCATCGTGATCATGCATGAGGGCGTGCTGCAGCAGGTCGGTTCGCCCGACGAGGTCTATTCGCATCCGGCCAATCTGTTCGTGGCGCAGTTCGTCGGCAGCCCGGTGATGAACGTCGCCGATGCGGCGATCGCCGAGACCGCATCGGCGGCCTCGGTCACCGTCGGTGGCGCTGCCGCCGGCTTCGAATTTCCGCGCACGCTTTTGTCCAAGCTCAACGGCCATGCCGGCGGCCAGCTGGCGCTCGGCATCCGGCCCGAAGGCGTGCTGGTGCGCCATGAAGCGGCGGAGGGTTTCTTGCCGGTCGAGACACAGATCGTCGAGCCGCTCGGCTCGTTCGACATTGTCGATCTCAAGGTCGGCTCCAAGATGCTGCGCGCGCGCACCAAGAGCGGCTTCGTCGGCGGCCCGGGCGAAAAGGTCTTCGCCAGGATCGATCCGACGCAAGCACATTTCTTCGACACGGCAAGCGGCAAGTCGCTTGAGGTGAGGCTCTGATGGCTCATATCCAGCTCAAGAATATTTCCAAGAGCTTCGGCAACCACACCGCACTGGCCGGGCTCGATCTCGAGATCGCCGATGGCGAGTTCTTCGTGCTGCTCGGCGAGACCGGCGCCGGCAAGACGACGACGCTGCGCATGATCGCGGGTCTCGAAAAGCCGACCGAGGGTCAGGTGTTGATCGACGGCGTCGACGTCGCCGACTGGGGTGCGGCCGAGCGCGACGTGGCGCTCGTGCTGCAGCAATATTCGCTCTATCCGCGCTATACGGTCCGCGAAAATCTCGAATTTCCGCTGAAGCCGAAGATACGTCGGCTGCCGGATGCCGAGATCAAGGACCGTGTTGCGCGGGCGGCCAAGACACTGCGGATCGAGCATCTGCTCGACCGCAAGACTGACCGCCTTTCAGGCGGCGAAATGCAGCGCGTCTCTATCGGGCGCGCCATCGTGCGCAAGCCGCGCGTGTTCCTGATGGACGAACCGCTGTCGGCGCTCGACGCCAAACTGCGCGAGGCGCTGCGCACGGAACTGAAGAACCTGCAGATCCAGCTTGGCGCCACCTTCCTGTTCGTCACCCACGACCAGATCGAGGCGATGTCGATGGGCGACAAGGTGGGCGTGCTCAACCATGGCCGCATCATCCAGACCGGCACGCCGTACGAGATCTATAACAATCCGCGCGATACCTATGTGGCGAGCTTCGTCGGCTCGCCGCCGATGAACCTGATCGATGGCAAGCTGGTCAACGGCCGCGCGGTGATGGCGCCGCTGAATTTCGAACTGCCTTTCTCTGGGGGTGCCAAGGCGGGCGGTGCGACCGACGGTCGCCCGCTCGTCTTCGGTATTCGACCTGAGGATGTGTATCTTGAAAGCGGTGCGCCGGTCGAGGCACGCGTCCACGATGTCGAGAACCATGGCGTGGAAAAGATCCTGACTCTGCGGGTCGGCGACACGACGCTGCGCGCCACGGTGCCGGCCAGAACCGATGTCCAGATCGAGCAGCCGGTGCGCTTTGCCTGGAATCAGGACAAGGTGGTGCTGTTCGACAAGGGCAGCGGCGTGAGCTTGCGGCACGCCAGCTAATTTAGACTACATCCACTCCCAGCTTGCGCAGCGGCCCATCACGGTTTTCGGGCCGCTGTCTTGGTGATGGCTGCAACGAAGCACTTGAGGCTTTCCTCGACATAGGTGGCCACCTCGATCGTCGGGTCAAAACTCCACCACAGCAGTGAGCCCTGCCAATGCGATGCCATCAGCAGGCCGATGTCGCGCGGGGTGTCGGGCGTTCCGGCGAAGCAAGCCGCAAGGGCCTCGCTCAGGAACGCTTTCCAGGCGGCGCCCCGCGCCCTGAGCACGGGGTCGCGCAGATCCTCGCGCAGCACGAGCAGGCCTTCGGCATAGGCTTCGATGCCGCCATAGCCCTGCGATAGTCCCACCAGAAGCTCGATGGCGCCTGCCGGGGTTTTGGCAACCGTGGCCGTCAGCATCCTGGTCTTGTCGTCGAGACCGCCCCAGGCACAGAGCAAGGTGCGCTGCTTCAGCTGCGCCTTGTTTCCAAAGCGCTGCACCAGTGTCGCGCCGGAGAGGCCGCAGGCCTTTGCCAGCCGCTCAAAGGTGAGCGCCTCGGGGCCTTGATCGTGAATCAATCGCAGCGCGGCTTCCAGCACCTGCTCGTCGGATTGCGTTTTTGGTCGAGTCATCTTGACATCCAGATATAACCGAATGATCATTTATATCTGATGTGAGCGGCGAAGGCCAGCTGGATTAATCATTGTTTCGTTTGGGAGCGTACCATGACATTGCAGGGAAAAGTCGCTTTGGTCGCCGGCGCCACGCGTGGCGCAGGGCGGGGAATCGCGGTTGAGCTCGGTGCCGCCGGCGCCACCGTCTATGTCACGGGGCGCACCACACGCAGCCAGCAATCCGACTATGCCCGGCCCGAAACCATCGAGGAGACGGCGGAGCTGGTTTCTTCGCATGGCGGCAAGGGCATTGCCGTGCAAGTCGATCATATGGTGACTGATGATGTGCGCAGTCTGGTCGAGCGCATCCGGGCCGAACAGGGTCGGCTCGACATTCTGGTCAACGATGTCTGGGGCGGCGAAAAGCTGTTCGAATGGAATAAGCCGGTCTGGGACCACAATCTGGAAAACGGCCTGCGCCTGTTGCGGCTCGGCATCGACACGCATCTGATCACCGCGCATCATGCGCTGCCGCTGATGATCGAGCGGCCGGGCGGGCTGCTGGTCGAGGTCACTGACGGCACCGCCGAGTACAATGCCGATCACTATCGGCTGTCGCCGTTCTACGATCTCGCCAAGGTCGCGGTGAACCGCATGGCATGGGCACACGCCAAAGATCTTGCTGCGCATGGCGCCACCTCGGTGTCGCTGACGCCCGGCTGGCTTCGTTCCGAAATGATGCTGGAGGCGTTTGGCGTCACTGAAGACAATTGGCGCGACGCCACCGCCAACGTGCCGCATTTCGTCATTTCCGAAACGCCGCGCTTTGTCGGCCGCGCGGTCGCGTCGCTTGCGGCGGATCCGGATCGTGCGCGCTGGAACGGCCAGTCGCTGTCCAGCGGTGGGTTGGCGCAGATTTATGGTTTTACCGATCTCGACGGCTCACGCCCGGACGCCTGGCGCTATGTTCCGGAGGTACTGGACGCCGGCAAACCTGCCGATGCCGCGGGTTACCGGTAAGCTTAGACCGAGCGGCCATCGAAGTCGAAAATCGACAGACCGGCAGCATCAATATCCGCAACGCAGTTAAGGTTGACGTAGGCGCTGCGTTCGTTGCCCTGACTGACATCCTCGGCGAAGGGATGGATGCCGCAGGTCCGGCAGAAGCGATGCGCCAATACGTGATTGTTGAACGTATAGGTGCCGAGATCATCGCCCCATGCGAGCACCTTCAGGCTGTCATGCGGGATGGCGCATAACAGCACGCCCTTGCGCCTGCACATCGAACAATTGCACCGCACGGCGCCGGTCAGTTCGGCTTTGAATTCGAACGCTACCTTGCCGCAGTGGCAGCTGCCTTTGTACAGCATCAGTCTCTTCCTATCGCTTGCAGGTGCAAAGGCACGCTGTCCGGGTTATTCCTTCCGCTGACCTAGCGGCCCATATGCCTTAAAGACGCTCCACCTTGACGGAATCCGACATCGACATGCAATCAATCCGCGATCGTCTCGAGATCATCCTGTCACGTCTTGCCAATTGCGCGGCAGGCGAGAAGGTGTTCACCAAACTCTATGCCGAGGCGGCGCGCGCAGCGGCCGAGGCCACCGATGCGCGCAAGAAGGCCGGCGTATCGCTCGGGCCGCTCGACGGCGCCATCATCTCGATCAAGGATCTGTTCGATGTCGCCGGTGAATCGACCACGGCCGGTTCGCTGATGTTGAGGGACACCGCGCCCCGTCGGCACGACGCTGCGGTCGTCAACCGTCTGCGCCAGGCCGGCGCCGTCATCATCGGCAAGACCAACATGACCGAATTCGCCTTCACCGCCATCGGCGACAACATGCACTACGGCACACCGGGCAATGCCGCCGACACCAGCCGCATTCCGGGCGGTTCGTCGTCGGGCGCCGCCGTGTCCGTTGGCGAGGGGACGAGCGACATTTCCATCGGCTCCGACACCGGCGGTTCGGTGCGCATCCCGGCATCGCTGAACGGCGTCGTCGGTTTCAAGCCGACGGCGCGGCGCGTGCCGCTGACTGGTGCCTATCCCCTTTCTGCGACGCTGGATACGATCGGGCCGCTGGCGCTGAGTGTTGCTGCGTGTGCCCTGGCTGACGCCGCGATGACGGGCGAGCAGATGCCGCAACTGCACCTGCCGTTAGCGCTTGCCGGGCTTCGTGTCGGCATTCCGCGCGGCCTGCTTTTCGAAGACACGGAAACGGAGATTGCCGCCGCGTTCGATCGCAGCCTTGCCGGGATCGAGCAGGCAGGCGCGTGGCTCACGGACATTTCGATCGACGACCTCATTGCCGATCTGCGCCTGGCCACCAAACGCGGCTCGATCGCGGCCATGGAAGGTGCTGAAATCCATGCCGACTGGCTGGCGACGGGCGCATCGGTGCCGGTCGATCCCCATGTCAGCGGGCCGCTGTCGCGGGCGGCGGCCATACCGACGCCGGTTTATATCAGGGCAATGCGTCGTCGCGCGGCACTGTGCATAGCCATGGACGAGCGGTTGGGTTCGGTCGATGTGCTGGCTCTGCCGACCACGCCGGTGACAGCGCCGACTATCGTTTCGATGGCCGAGGATACGGCTCTGCGTGAACGCACCGAAGGTCTGCTGCTGCGCAACACGCAGGTCGCCAACCAGTTCGACCTCTGCGCGATCTCGCTGCCGATGCCCGGCATGACGCTGCCGGCCGGGCTGATGCTGGTGGCGCGCAATGGCCATGACCACCATCTGCTGCGCATCGCGGCTGAAATCGAGCGGCTGCTTGGTCGGTAATAGTCAACCCGACGAGCAGTGCTTGCGTTCGCTGTCCTTGGCGGTGCGCAGGATGCCCGTCGCGAACAATGTCGGCACGTCGTGCTGCTTGCCGTTGAAGCTGTGTGGCCGGTTCTCGATTGTTCCTGTGACAACGAGCTTGCCGGCATAGAGCTTGTCGGAAAGGTCAAGCGCCTTGTCCTGCTGCGGCAAACCGTCGATGTCGACCCACACACCCTTGACGACCTTTCCGGTGGCGAGGTCGAGCGCGCTGGTAGAAGGGCAGGGCGCCATCACGCAGCGCAGGCCGTTGTCGCAAGGCACGTAGCTGCTTTCGGCCTGAGCCTCGGCTGGCGGCACGCTTGTACCGGCAATCAGAAGAAGAACTCTCACGACGCTCTTGACCATGTCGGCGAAGGTCGACGGCAAATCCGCGAAAATTGAGGCGGCTCGCAGAAACGTCAGTCGGCAGGAAACCGCCGGCGGTAATGCTCGACCACGTCGGGATTGCGCAGATTGACAGGCAGCCGGTTGGCCAGCACCAGCAAGGTCTCGCCGGCAGCACCCACCCCCATGCGCATCATCGATTGCTCGGTGATCCCCGCCATATGCGGGGTGACGATGACATTGTCGAAACCGAAATAGGGATGGTTTGCCGGCAGCGGCTGCGTGGCAAAGACGTCGAGTGCGGCGCCGCCGATCCGGTCTTGGCGCAAGGCCTCGATCAGCGCCTCGTCATCGATCACCGGCCCGCGCGAAATGTTGATCAAAAGCGCGTCCGGCTTCATGCGGGCGATGCGTTCGCGGCTGATCAGGCCGCGCGTTTCCGGCGTCAGCGGGCAGCAGAGCACGATGATGTCGCTCTGTTCGATCAGCGCATCGATCGACAGGAAGCCGATCCTGTCGGGTGCCGGCTGCATGCTGCGGGTCGTCGCCACGACGTCGAGGCCAAAGCCGTGCGCGGCGATATGGGCGACTGCCTGACCGATGGCGCCGAAGCCGATGATGCCGATGGTCTTGCCGGCAAGCTCGCTGGCATGGCTGGCGTGGTCGCGGCCGGCATTCCAGCCCTTGGCGCGCAAGTCGCGGTCGACCGAACGGAAGCGCCGAAGCAGGGCAAGGGCCGCGAACATCACATATTCAGCGACCGAACGCGCATTGACCGCCGGCACGTTGGCGACCAGCACGCCGGCCGCGGCCGCGGCCTCCATCGGCACCATGTCGAGCCCGGCGCCGTGGCGGACCGCGGCTCTGAGTTTCGTGGCGTTTTCGAACAGCGACGGCGGCAGCGGTGCGCGAACGATGATGACGTCGGCATGCTTCGCCTCGGCGGTCAGCGTTGCCGCATCGAGCGCTAAGGCGACGACGAGTTCACCGGCGCCCGCCAGCATTGCGGAGGCACGCGGATGCAGCGTGTGCGTCGACAGGATTCTGGGCATGGGGCTCTCGTGTTTGTCGCAAGGGAAAGCGC
Organism: Mesorhizobium sp. M0615; assembly: GCF_040320805.1. Classification (NCBI taxonomy): domain Bacteria; kingdom Pseudomonadati; phylum Pseudomonadota; class Alphaproteobacteria; order Hyphomicrobiales; family Phyllobacteriaceae; genus Mesorhizobium; species Mesorhizobium sp. M0615. Next base: position 259,907 of record NZ_JAMYQI010000008.1, read on the forward strand.
TGCGCGCTTTCCCGGGAAAACCGTTTCACACTTTTCCTGGAATTGCTCTAGGCTTTCTCAAATGCCAGGCTTTGCGCTTGCGCCTCGCGGCCCTCGATGATCCCCTTCCAGTAGCTTTCCGCGCCTTGCAGGTGGGCGCTCATCAGCGCCTGGGCGAGATTGCCGTCGCGACGCAGCAGCGCCTCGTAGATCTGGATATGCTCGGCATGCGAGCGCACTGAGCGCTCGGGATCGTTGAAGTAGATCGGCAGCCGCTGCTCGCCCATCAGGTAATAGACGCTGCAGATATTGTGGAAGACGCCGTTCTTGGTCGCCCGCACGATTTCGAGGTGGAATTCGCGGTCTTCCTTGGCGAGGCCTTCGCCGGCGGCGATGCACTCCTCCGAGGCTTTCAGGATCTCCCGCAGGCGTTCGAAATTCTCTTCGGTGGCACGCGAACAGGCAAGTTCGGCGGCCTTGATCTCGTGGATCTTGCGCAGTTCGACGGTCTCGTAGATCTGCACCGGATCGAGCGGCAGGCCCGCGCGGGCGAAAAGAGCCAAGGCTTCTACACTGGCCTGCCTGGTGTCGACATAGATGCCGGATTTGGCGCGGCGCTCGACGATGCGCATGGCCTCCAGAATGGCCAGCGCCTCGCGGATCTGGCCGCGGCTGACACCGAAATGCTCCGCCAGCTCGCGCTCCGAGGGCGTGCGGCCGCTCTCCTTGTCCGAATGGGCGAACAGATAGGCGGCGAGTTCGGCGAGAAGGTTCTTTTCTTTCATCGTCAACCGCGTTGCGCGTGCGCCTCCAGGAACCGCTCCGAAATGGTGAATCCCAGACCCGGCTTTTCAGGGATCGCTATCATACCGTCCCTTGCTTCGACAGTCTCTTCGATAAGATCGTGGATCATGGGGTTGGCGCCGAGCGAATATTCGACGGTAAAACTGGCAGGCGAGGCCGCACAAACATGCAGGCCGGCGAAAAAGCATGGCGCGCCGGCCCACAGATGCGGGGCAAAGCGCAGATTGAAGGCACTGGCGATGGTGCCGATCTTCATCGCCTCGCTGATACCGCCGCAAAAGGCCGGATCCGGCTGGAAGATGTCGGCGGATTTCAGCACCGCGAGATCGCGGAAAGCGTAGCGCGTCGCTTCGCTTTCGCCGGTGGCGATCGGGATCGAGCCCGAGGCGCGCACCTCGGCCATACCAGCCTTGTCGTCGGCGATAACAGGCTCCTCGAACCAGGCGAGGTCGAGATCGCTGGCCAGGCTGATGAAGCGCTTGGCCTCGGCCACCGTATAGGTGCCGTGCGCGTCGACCATCAACTCGACGTCAGGACCGAGCGCCTGCCGTGCGGCGCGGACGCGGGCGGCGGAAATGTGCGGGGCGCCGTCCATGGCGCCGACGCGCATCTTCAGCGCCCTGAAGCCGCCTTTGGCGATGTAGGATTTGAGCTGCTCGCCGATAGCCTCGGCGGCAGCCCAGCCGCCGGAGGCGTAGGCCGGCATGCGGTCGAGCTTGCGGCCGCCGATGAGCCGCCACACCGGCTGTCCCAACGACTTCCCCAGAATATCCCAGAGCGCGATATCGACGGCGCTGATTGCCGCAATGCTCATGCCGCGCCGCGCCAGCTGCGGCATGGCATGGCCGGCGCGCGCGGCACTGTCATGGCGCACGCCGTTGTAGAGCATCTCCCAGATCATGCCGATGTCGGCGGGGTCGCGGCCGATCAGCTGCGGCCCGACCTCGTGATTCAGCATGTAGACCAGCGCACCATAGCTGCCGGCGCTGCCGGCGGCGTTCTTGCCCTCGCCCCAGCCGATCAGCCCGTCGTCAGTCTCAATGCGCAGGATGGCGGCGTCGAACGTCGTCACCTGGCCAAAGTCGCTGCGATGCTGCTTCGCGGCCTCAATCGGCACGCGGACCCACCACGCCTGGACCGTTTTGATGCGCATCCCGATCGGCTACTTGATCAGCGGCAGCAGCGTTTCGGCCGTGATGCGCATCTGGTCGGTGTAGAATTTCTCCGTCAGCACGCTGGAGCCGTGATCCTGGATGAACTTCAGCTGTTCGGGAGAAATGTCCACCGGATTCCGGTCGACCATGTCGGGATAGGGCGCGGCGGGTGTGCGGTCGACGGGCGCGACGAATTCGTTGGTCAGCGCGCCGTCATAGCCGACTTCCTTCAGCGTCTGCACGATCCGTGGCCAATCGATCTGGCCAAGGCCGGCGGCAAAGCGGTTGTTGTCGGCGACGTGGAAGTCGAACAGCCGTTTGCCGACCTGACGGATCGCGTCATGGACGTTAAATTCTTCCATATGGATGTGATAGGCGTCGAGGCAGACGCCGCATTCGGGGCTGACCGCATCGGCCAGGGCCAACGCCTGCGCGCCGCGGTTGAACAGATAGGTCTCGAAGCGGTTGAGCGGCTCGACCGCGATCTTGACGCCGACCTTCTTGGCATGGGTGAAGCATTCGCGGGTGGCGTCGACCACCCACTTCCATTCCTCTTCCTCGGTGCCGTCCGGCACCACTTTGCCGACGGTCGCGGGCACCAGCGTTATGATCTCGCCATCAAGTTCGCTGACCATGGTCAGCACGTCCTTGACGTACTGCACCGAGCGTTCGCGCTGGCCCTGGTCCCTGGCGGCAAGGTTGCGTTCGCCCAGCATCAGCGTCACCGACCCCCAGCAGCGGATGCCGTATTCTTTCAGCAGCGCGCGGGTCTCCTTGGTCTTGTATTGCTCGGGCTCGCCGGAAATCTCGATCGACTCGTAGCCGAATTTCTTGATGCGCTTCAGCGTCACCTCCAACGGTTCCGCGCGCATCCAGTTGTGCGTCGAAAGATGCATGGTCTATCCTTCCCAGAATTCGTCTGTGCCAGTTCGCCTGCGACGCGCCCCACAAGGCGCGTCGCGTGTTTCCTCCCCAAGGCGCTCCAGCGTTTTTGCGCAACTGGTTCGACCAATTGGGCCCTAATGGAGGTCTACAGCAATTTTTGTCGCGCGGCAAGAACCGCCGCCATGCGATATCGACATCTGTGTACCGTATTGATTATGCTGGTATATATCGCCAAAAATGGAATGCCCTGGCAGCTTTGCGCGTGAGTCAAATGGCTTGACCCATTTTCGGTATTTGGTAATACCAGAATGCCGATACGAGAATGCACATCACGAGAGACCAAAGAGGCTGGCCCTGCTTTCATCAGACGCTATGCTTGGTCCTTGGAAAAATGAATTGGGAGGATGCCGATGCCGTCGACAATGAAGGGTCCGGGGCTGTTTCTGGCGCAGTTCGCGGGGGATACCGCGCCGTTCAATTCGCTGGCCTCGATCACCAAATGGGCGGCCGGTCTCGGTTACAAGGGCGTGCAGATCCCGACCTGGGATGCACGCCTGTTCGACCTCAAGAAGGCGGCATCTTCCAAGACCTATTGCGACGAGGTGAAAGGCATCTGCGCGGATGCCGGCGTCGAGATCACCGAACTGTCGACGCATCTTCAAGGGCAGCTGGTGGCGGTGCACCCGGCCTATGATGCCCAGTTCGACGGCTTTGCACCGCCTGCGGTGCACAACAACCCCAAGGCCAGGCAGAAATGGGCGGTCGAACAGATGGAGTTCGGCGCCAAGGCCTCGAAGAATCTTGGCCTGAAAGCCTCGGTGACGTTTTCCGGCGCCCTAGCTTTCCCGTACCTCTATCCCTGGCCACAGCGGCCGGCCGGGCTGATCGAGGAGGCCTTCGCCGAGCTCGGCACACGCTGGAAGCCGATCCTGGACGTCTATGACGAAAACGGCGTCGATGTCGGCTACGAGATCCATCCTGGCGAGGACATCTTCGACGGCGCAACCTTCGAGATGTTCCTAGATGCGGTTGGCGGTCACAAGCGCTGCAACATCAACTACGACCCGTCGCATTTCCTTTTGCAGCAGCTCGACTATCTCGAATTCATCGACATCTATCACGAGCGGATCAAGGCCTTCCATGCCAAGGATGCCGAGTTCAATCCGACGGGGCGGCAAGGCGTCTATTCCGGCTATCAGAGCTGGACCAATCGCGCGGGGCGATTCCGCTCGCTTGGCGACGGGCAGGTCGATTTCGGCGGCATCTTCTCCAAGCTTACCCAGTATGGCTACGATTCCTGGGCGGTGCTGGAGTGGGAGTGTTGCCTCAAGCATCCGGAGGACGGCGCGGCCGAAGGCGCGCCCTTCATCCAGCACCACATTATCCGGGTGACGGAAAAGGCCTTTGATGATTTCGCCGGCGGCACCACCGACAAGAAGATGCTGCGCGCCATGATGGGTATTTGACACAAGCAGGAGAAAGACATGGTCGGCGCATCGAAGTCGGAAGCGGGGCGCGGCCCGATCCGCTATGGTATGGTCGGCGGCGGCCAAGGCGCCTTCATCGGCGCGGTGCACCGGATCGCGGCGCGCATGGACAATGACTTCGTGCTGGTGGCCGGCGCCCTGTCGGCCAATCCCGAGCGCGCCAAGGCTTCCGCCGCCGAACTCGGTCTCGACCCGGCGCGCAGCTACGCCTCCTATGCCGAGATGGCCAAGGCCGAGGCCAAGCGCCCGGACGGCATCGAGGCGGTGGCGATCGTCACCCCCAACAATGTGCACGTGCCGGCGGCCAAGGTCTTCCTCGAGGCGGGCATCCACGTCATCTGCGACAAGCCGCTGGCGACGACTTTGGCCGAGGCCAAGAAGCTCGCGGCCGTGGTTGAAAAGACCGGCAAGGTGTTCGTGCTGACGCACAATTACACTGCCTATCCGATGATCCGGCAGGCGCGCGAGATGGTGGCCAAGGGGCAGCTTGGCGACATCCGCATCGTTCAGTCCGAGTACCCGCAGGACTGGCTGACCGAGGATCTTGCCGCCACCGGCCAGAAGCAGGCGGCGTGGCGCTCCGACCCCAAGCAGGCGGGCGCGGGCGGCGCGCTCGGCGACATCGGCACGCATGCCTACAATCTGGCGCGCTTCGTCTCGGGTCTGGAGCTCGATTCCCTGTCGGCCGATCTCGACGCTTTCGTGCCGGGGCGACTGCTCGACGACAATGTCAATGTCATGCTGCGCTTCAAGCCGGTCGGCAAGGTGCATCCGGCCAAGGGCATGATCTGGGCAAGCCAGGTGGCGCCCGGCCACGAGAACGGGCTGAAGCTGCGCATCTATGGCTCGAAAGGCGGGCTGGAATGGGTTCAGGCCGATCCGAACTATCTCTGGTACACGCCGTTCGGCCAGCCCAAGCAGCTGCTCACCCGCAACGGCGCCGGCGCGCTGCCAGTTGCGGGACGCGTCAGCCGCGTTCCGTCTGGCCATCCGGAAGGCTATCTCGAAGGCTTCGCCAACATCTACCAGGAGGCGGCGCGGGCGATCCGCGCGGCACGCAAGAAGGGCGGCAGACCGGGCAAGGACGTGGTGTTCCCGACCATCCAGGACGGCGTCGAAGGTATGGCGTTCATCGAGGCCTGCGTGAAGTCATCGAAGAAGAACGGGGCGTGGACGAAACTTTAGGGAACGCCGGCGCCAAGTCTCTTCTCCCTTCGGGGAGAAGGTGGCCGCGAAGCGGCCGAATGAGGGCGCATGGTGCGAGGTGCGAAAGAAACCAGCGCGCGCCGTCAAATGGGGAGGGGCTGTCGATGAAAATCGGCATGTGCATGTTTTTGTGGACGACTTCCGTGTCTAAGAAACACGAGCCGTTGCTGCGCGACATCAAGGCGACCGGCTTCGACGGCGTCGAGATACCGATCTTCTCAGGCACGCCAGAGGACTACAAGAAGCTTGGCGATTTGCTCGACCGCATCGGGTTGGAGCGCACGGCTGTTACGGCGATGGGCGACCCGGCGATGAATCTGATTTCGCCGGATGCCGCGACCCGCAAGGCCGGCATCGGCTACATGAAATGGGCGATCGATTGCGCCCAGGCGCTCGGCGCGAGTACGCTGAGCGGGCCGCTGCATTCGACGCTCGGCGCCTTCTCCGGCAGCGGGCCGACCGCTGCCGAGAAGAAGCGCTCGATCGCCTCGCAGCGCGCCATTGGCGATCATGCCGGCAAGCGGAACGTTACCATCGGGTTGGAGGCGCTCAACCGTTTCGAGTGCTATCTGCTGAACACGATGGCCGATCTGTCCGAGCACGTCGATGCCATCGACCGGCCGCACATCAAGGCGATGTACGACACCTTCCACGCCAATATCGAGGAAGCCGACCCGATCGGCGCCTATACGAAGCACCGCAGGAATGTCGTGCACATCCACATTTCGGAGAACGATCGCGGCGTGCCGGGACGCGGGAACATTCCGTGGAAAGAGACTTTCGCGGCCATCCGCAAGAGCGGCTATGACGACTGGCTGACGATCGAGGCGTTTGGCAGGTCGCTGAAGGATCTGGCGGCGGCGACCAAGGTGTGGCGGGATTTTTCCGAGACGCCGGAGGCAGTTTATCGCGAGGGATACAGGCATATCAGGGATGGGTGGAAGCGGGCGGCTTAGCCGCTCACTTCCCTCATCCACGGGCGCAGCGGACGCGGAGACTCGAGGACCCATGCCGCGACTGTCGCGCGCCGCAGCGGTGCAGGTAGGAGATGCGAATGGACGCCTCTTTTTGCACCGCTGGATTCTAGCGCAGACGTCACCGAATGAATCCTCGAGTCTGCGCCGCGTCGCTTCGCTCCTTGCTCCGCCCATGGATGAGGAAGCGACTGTCCTTTTCGCAAATCGCCGCGGTATGCGATCTGCCTTAACTCGGCACTTTCGCTCCACCAGATTTTTTCGGATGTCTTACCCCACCTCGATCACAGCCTTGATCAACCCCGATTTCTCATGCGCCCAGCGGGCGAGATCGTCCGGCGTGCCGGCCAGCGTGGTGCGGTGGGTGACGAGTTTTGCCAGAGGCACGGCGCCGTTGCGTATCGAGGCGGCGACGTGGTCGAAATCGACTTTCAGCGCGTTGCGGCTGCCGATCAATGTCATTTCGCGCTTGTGGAATTCCGGATCGGAAAAGACGATGTCATCCTTGACGACGCTGACCAGCACGAGCGTGCCGCCATGCGCGACATGGGCGAAGGCCGACTGCACCGAGGCGGTGTTGCCGGTGGCGTCGAAGACGACGTCGAACCCTTCGCCGCCGGTTGCCTCGCGCACCAGTTCGGCTGCCGCTTTTTGTGAACCGTCGAGCGTGGCGAAGCCGAGTTCGCCTTTTGCAAAATCCAGCCGCTCCGTGCTCATGTCGAGCAGGCTGACATCGAGCCCGGCGATGCGCGCAAACAGCGCTGCGCCAAGGCCGATCGGCCCGGCGCCGATGACCAGCGTGCGGGCGCCTGGTTCGGCGCGAGCGCGCCGCACGGCATGCGCGCCGATGGCGAGGAATTCCACCGCCGCCGCATCGGCCAGCGATAAGCCGTTTGCCGGATAAAGATTCCGTGCCGGCACCAGGATCTGCTCGGCCATGGCGCCGTCGCGATGGACGCCAAGCACTTCGATCCTGACGCAGCAATTCGGCTTGCCGTGCCGGCAGGCGATGCATTTTCCGCAAGCGAGATAGGGATTGATGATGACGGGCTCGCCCACGGCAAGGTCGACATCTTCGCCGGTCTCGACGACGGTGCCCGACACTTCATGGCCCATGATGCGGGGATAGGCAAGGAACGGGTGCTTGCCTTCGAAGATGTGGTAGTCGGTGCCGCAGATGCCGACATGGCTGACGGCGACCAGCGCCCAGCCGGCAGGCGGCGCTCCTGGCGCCGGCCGGTCTTCCAGGACAAGCTCGCCGGGCGAGCGGCAGACAACAGCTTTCATTCGGCAATTCCAGTGTTTCTCAAAAAGGCGCCGGTCCGTTGTTAAGCAGGCCGGCGCAGAAGGTCAGGGAGAATTACTTGCCGCGACGGCGCAGCCCGTCGAAATAGACGATGATTATGATCAGCGCGCCGGTGATGATGCGCTGCCAGAACGAGTTGACGTTGAGCAGATTGGCGCCGTTGTTGATGGTGGCCAGGATGAAGGCGCCGAGCAGTGGGCCATGCACCGAGCCGACGGCGCCGAACAGCGAGGTGCCGCCGATCACCGATGAGGCGATCGCCTGCAACTCCCAACCTTCCGCCTGGGTCGGGTTGCCGATGCCGATGCGCGCCGCCAGCAGCACGCCGACGAAGGCCGCGCATAGGCCCGACAGCGTGTAGGCCATGTAGATGGTGCGCTGGACATTGACGCCCGAGAGGCGCGAGGCCTCGGCATTGGATCCCACAGAGAAGAGATAGCGGCCCCAGCGGCTGTGGTGCAGGAAGATGTAGGCCGGGATACCGACCAGGATCACCATCCAGAACAGATTGGGGATGCCGACAAAGGAACTGCGCGAGAACGCGGTGAAGCTGTCGCTGTTGATGTTGATCGAATTGCCGTTGGTCATCAACAGGCCGATGCCGCGCAACGAGGTCAGCGTCGCCAGCGTGATGATGAAGGGCGGCAGGCCCATCTTGACGATGCCGAAGCCATGGAACAGGCCGATGGCAACGCCGACCAGCAGCGTCACCAGAATGGCGACCCAGATCGGGAAGCCGGCATTGATCATCATGGCGACAATGACGGTGGCGAAGCCGACCACGGCGCCGACCGAGAGGTCGATGCCGCCGGTGATGATGACGAAGGTCTGGCCGACCGCCATGATGGCGATCATCGAGCCCTGCCGCAAAAGATTGGCGATGTTGTTGGAGGACGCGAAGCTCGGCGTCGCCACCGACAGCACGATCCAGAGCAGAACCAGCAACGCCAGAAGCGTCAGCCCGAACAGGACGTTGTAGTTCCGTTTCGGTTTTTCGATCGCGGCGGTTTCGATGCTCATGGTTCCTCCCGTTTCTTCTTGTCTGGACGGCGTTTTCAGCCGATCGCCTGCGTCAGCACGTCTTCATGGCTGGCGGCGCGAAAACCGTGGCTGGCGACCAGTTTGCCGCGCCGGAACACGTGCAGCGTATCGGCGAGCTCGTAAACCTCGGGCAGATAGGACGAGATCAGGATGATGCCGGCGCCCTTGGACAACAGTTCCCCGAACAGGCGGTAGATCTCGGCCTTGGTGCCGACATCGACGCCGACGGTCGGCTCGTCGAAGATGAACAGCTTGGCGCCATGCGCCAGCCATTTGCCGATGACGATCTTCTGCTGGTTGCCGCCGGACAGGCTGGAGGCCAGGGCGCCGCGCGTCGGCGTCTTGATGCGGAGGCCGGCGATCTGGCGATCGGCCTCGGCCTTTTCCTTCGCACCGGAGATCAGCATGTTGCTGGAGATGCGCTTGTAGATCGGCAGGTTGAGGTTGAGGCCGACCGGCAGGTTCAGGCACAGGCCCTGGTCGCGGCGGCTTTCCGGCGCCAGCGCCATGCCGAGCTTGATCGCGTCGTGCTCGGAATTGATGTGGACCGGCTTGCCTTGCCAAAGGACCTGTCCGGCCGACTTCTTGTGGCGGCCATAGAGCGTGGTGACGAACTCGCTCCGCCCGGCGCCGATCAGGCCATAGAGCCCGACGATCTCGCCGGCGCGCACCGTCATCGAGACGTCTTCGAAACCCTTGCCCGACAGGTTTTTCGCTTCAACGATCACGGCACCGGGGGTGAAATGCTCCTTATGGTAGACTTGCTCGATCGAGCGGTTGATCATCATCTTGACCAGCTCGGCGTCATTGGTCTCGGCAATGTTGCGGGTGCCGACCAGCGTGCCGTCGCGCAGCACCGAGACGCGATCGGCGAGTTCGAACACCTCTTCCATGCGATGGCTGATGTAGATGATGGTGACGCCTTCGCCCTTGAGCCTGCGGATCAGCGTGAACAGCTGGTCGGCTTCCTTGCGGGTGAGATAGGCGGTCGGCTCGTCGAAGATCAGGAATTTGGTGCCGCGCACGGTGGCGCGGGCGGCGGCGATCAGCTGCTGCTGGCCGATGGTGAGGTCACCCAGCATGACATGCGCCGGCAGGTCGAAGCCGAGACCGTCGATGATCTTCTGCGCTTCCTTGACCATGGCGCGCTGCTGCAGGATGCCGAAGCGCGAATTCTCCTCGCCGAGGAACATGTTGGCGGCGACGGTGAGATGGCGACAGAGCACGACCTCCTGATGCACGGCGTTGATGCCCAGCGCCATTGCCTCGTGCGGGGTTGCCAGCGCTGCCGGCTTGCCCTCCCAGATGACATCGCCGGAGGTGCGCGGCATGACGCCGGTCAGAAGCTTGATCAAGGTGGATTTGCCGGCGCCGTTCTCGCCGACGATGGCGTGGATCTCACCTGCCTTGAAGGCAAGGTGAACGGGCTTCAGCGCATGCGTGCCGGGATAGCGCTTTTCCAGCCCGTGCAGTTCGAGGATCGTCCTGCCGGGCGCTAGCGTTGGGGCCGGGTGCAGTTCCTGCGCCATGGGCGTCATGACAATCCTCCCAGATTGGCCTTACGATTGGCACGTCGCGATGCAGTCAAGCCGCATCGTCGAGGTGATTCAAGCCGGTGGATATTCAAGCTTGTATCCGGTGTTTCCGGGGCGCGAGGCCCCGGAAAGGATTTTTGGTCGACGGGCTCAGAGCTTCGGGTTGAGCAGGGCGTCGATCTTGGGGTCTTTCATGTTTGCCTTGGTCACCAGGTTGGCGCCTGTGTCGACATTGGCCTCGACCTTCTCGCCCTTCGAGGCGGCGAGCGCGGTCTTGATGCCGTCATAGCCCATCCGGTACGGATCCTGGACGACGAGCGCGGAAATGACGCCGTCATTGAGGAACTTGATCAGCTTCTCGTCGCTGTCGAAGCCGACCAGCGCCAGCTTGCCGCCAAGGTTGTTCTCGGCGACTGCCTGACCGACGCCCTGCGCCATGATCAGGTTGGACGCGAAGATGCCCTTGAGGTTCGGGTTGGCGGTGATCAGGTCGGTGGCGATGTTGAGACCGGTCGTTGCCTGGCCGTCGGCATATTTGTCGGCGACGAGCTTGAGCCCCGGATATTTCGCGGCCAGCTGCTCGGTGAAGCCCTGCTTGCGCTGCTCCAGCGAACCGGCGCCCGGCGCGTTGGTGATCAGGGCGACGTCGCCCTCGATCTTGCCGCCATTGGCTTCGCCGATGGCTGCTGCAAGACCGTCAGCGGCGACGCGTCCGCCCTGCACATTGTCGGTGGTCAGGAACGAGGTGAAGGCCTTGGAATCGGCGCCGGAGTCGATGCCGATGACCTTGACCTTGCTGGCTGCTTCATCGATCGGCTTGCCGAGCGCCTTGAATTCGGTCGGCGCGATGACGATCGCGGCCGGGTTGCCGGCGACGGCATTCTCGAGGATCGAAACCTGGCCGTTGACGTCGGTTTCAGCCTGGGCGCCGAGTTCGGGTACGTTGACGCCGAGATCCTTGCCGGCCTTGCGGGCACCGGCCAGGACGATCTGCCAGTAGAAGGATGTGGTGTCCTTGACGATGATCGGAATGGTCACGTCCGCCGCCGAAGCGGGCGCCGTGTGCAGCGTGCCTGCAAGCATCGAGGCGGCAGCAAGTGCCACCAGTGAACGGCGGTTGAGAATGCTGGTCACGAATTTCATTAGGAATCCTCCCTAGATCGCCCGGTGAAGGTTGCGGAAGCTCCATTTGGATAGGCGCGGCCCAAACAGACCTTTATCAATAAAAAACAGTTGCCGCTTTTTGATAGTGCATCGGTCCGGCCGACGCAAGCGGTGTTTCATATCGGCCTGCGCATGGCTTGGCGGGGAAACCTCCCTGCCGATCCTCAGTGCCACGTCCAGACGCTCCCGATCCTCCTTGATCATCATGGAATATTAATTCCACCGTCGAGTCAATATGGAATATTCATTCCTTCTTGAGAACCGTGATTGTGGCGTTTCGTCAGCCGAGCTCCTGCACGATGGTGTAGGGAGTGTAGCGGGCGAATTCCGCTTGCGGCACCTGGACGTCGAACAGGTCGAGGTTGCGCGTCAGGTTGGCAGGCTTGGCCGTTCCGGTCAGCACGCTGGCCACGACAGGCTCCTGCAGCGGAAACTGCAATGCAGCCGCCGCCAGCGGATATCCGCCCTCACCAGCGATTTTCTCCATCGCGCCGACACGCTCAAGTATGTCCTGCGTCGCCGGCAGATAGTCGAAATGCGCACCGTGCACCGGTCCGGTCGCCAGGATGCCGGAGTTGAAGACGCCGCCGATGATCAGGGAAGTCTGTCGCTCACGGCATAACGGCAGCAACTCGGCTTCAGCAGAGCGGTCGAGCAGCGAATAGCGGCTGGCCAGCAGGATGCAGTCGAGCGGTGCTTCGCGCAATACGTCGAGGCAGATCTGCACCTCGTTGACGCCGAGCCCATAGGCGGAAATCACACCGGACGTTTTAAGCTCTTCCAGCGCCTTCAAGCCGCCGTCCATCAGCTGGCGAAAGTGCAGCTTCGTCTTCTCGACGCCATGTGTGTAGGTGCCGATGTCGTGCACAAACAGGATGTCTATCCGGTTCAGCCCGAGCCGGGCATAGGAGAACTCGACCGAGCGCATGATGCCGTCATAGGAGTAGTCGTAGTCGAGCGCGAAGGGCAGCGGGTCGACATAGGAATGATCGGGAACCTGGTCTTCCGGCACCGGGCGGAACAGCCGTCCGACCTTGGTCGACAGCACATAGGAATCCCGCGGCTTGTAGCGCAGGAAATCGCCGGTCCGCCGCTCCGACAGGCCGAAGCCATAGAAGGGCGCGGTGTCGAAATAGCGCAGGCCGGCATCCCAGGCTGTCTGCAGCGTCTCCATCGCCGCTTCGCGTGGACAGGCACGGTAGAGCCCGCCGATCGCCGCCCCGCCGAAGCTTATCTCGGTTACCTCGAGCGCAGTCGTGCCGATGCGGCGTTTGTCCATCCAAAGCCTCCCCTTGTGAGCCGTCGTTGCAGCCCGTTTTTTTTCGTCGGTGGTTAGAGCGTCGCGCCGAGGTGCCACGGCACGAACTCGTTGTCGCCGTAGCCGAACGCCTCGCTCTTGGTCTTGCGGCCCGATGCCGTCTCGACGATGAGTTCGAAGAGTTCCCGGCCCATGCCGGCGATGGTCTTCTCACCCGAAGCGATGACGCCGCAATTGACGTCCATGTCCTCTTCCATCTGGTGGTACATGGTCGAGTTGGTGGCGACCTTGATCGACGGCGTGGGCCGGCAGCCGAAGCAGGAGCCGCGGCCGGTGGTGAAGACGATGATGTTGGCGCCGCCCGCCACCTGACCGGTCGCCGAGACCGGGTCGTAACCGGGCGTGTCCATGAACACCAGGCCACTGCCGGTGACCTTTTCGGCATAACCGAAGACGCCGTTGAGCGGAGTCTGGCCGCCTTTGGCCACGGCGCCCAGCGACTTTTCCAGGATGGTGGTCAGGCCACCGCGCTTGTTGCCGGGCGAGGGGTTGTTGTCGATCGAGGCGCCGTGCTTGGCGACATGGTCCTCCCACCATTTGACGAAACCGTCGAGCTTCTTGGCGATCTCCGGCGTTGCCGCGCGATAGGCGAGCAGATGTTCGGCGCCATAGATCTCCGTCGTCTCCGACAGGATGCCGATGCCGCCGACGCCGGCCAGGATGTCGACCGCCGCTCCCAGCGCGGGATTGGCGGTGATGCCCGACATGCCGTCGGAACCGCCGCATTGCAGGCCGACGACGATCTCCGAGACCGGGATCGGCTCGCGCTGATACTGGCCGACTTCCTCGGCGATTTCGGCGAGCACGCCCATCGCCTTTGCGACCGATTTGCGCGAACCGCCGGCGTCCTGGATGTTGAAATGGCGTTTTCCCGCCGCCGCACCCTTCTGGCCGTAAAGGGTGAGCTGGTTGACCTCGCAGCCGAGGCCGACCATCAACGCGCCGCCGAAATTCGGATGGCGGGTGTAACCGGCGAGCGTGCGGTGCAGCACCATCATGCCGTCGCCGGTGCCGCTCATGCCGCAGCCCTGGCCATGGACGATCGGGACGAAGCCGTCGATCCCCGGATATTTCGGCAACAGCACGCGGTTGGCCTCGTCGGCAATGGCGTGGCAGACGGTGGCCGAGCAATTGACGCTGGCGATGATGCCGATGAAGTTGCGCGTGCCGGCACGGCCATCGGCGCGACGATAGCCCATGAATGTCCGGGCGCGGTCAGCTTCGGTGGCATGCTCCGCTTCGCTCGGCGGCACGACCGGCAGACGGCCGGACTCGAAGACCAGATTGTGCGAATGGACGTGGTCGCCGGGCGCGATGTCCTGGGTGGCGCGGCCGATGGCCTGGGCATACTTGACCACCGCCTCGCCGGCGGCGATAGGCTTGATCGCCACCTTGTGGCCGGGCTCGATCAAGGCCGTGGCGACGGCGCCGCCGGGCAGAGGGGTGCCGATCTCGATGCGGCCATTGGCGACCGCGACATTGTCGGCGGGGGACAGAAGAATGCTGTTCGAAGCGTTCACGGGCAGTTTCCTGGGTCTGTTCCTGGGGATGCGCGGATTGACACGCGTCTGTTTACATATAATGTCTTTTATCGTGAAAAAACATTTGTGCGTCAATTGTTTTTTCAGGAGGAGACCATGCGTCCGATGGACGCTTGGCTTGTGGGGAGCGGCGTCTGACACGCAGAGCGTTTTGCTTTGCCGGGTGAGCGCCAGGACATATGTGATATCGCGCTTCAAGCCAGCCACAGCAAGCGCCGGCGCGCAACGGGGCAGGGATGTCGAAGAGCAACAACGTCTACAAGGACGCTTACAACAGGGGTCTGCGGCTGCTCGATGAGACGCAGAGCCTGCCGTCGGAGCCGGAGCTGGGCACTTTGCTTGGCGTCAGCCGTACCACCGTGCGCACCATTCTGGCGCGCATGGAAGAGACCGGGCTGATCGCGTGGAACAAACGCAGCAAGACAGTGCTCAGGACGCCGAAGCCGGATGATTTCTTCCCCGAGGAGGAGACAGACACACTGGCCCAGATCATCGAGCGGTCGTTTATGCGCAGATTGCTGGCTGGCGGCGCCGAGGCCGGCATGCAGATCAACGAACTCGAACTGGCGCGCGAGATCGGCGTCGGCACCACCAGCGTGCGCGAGTTCCTCATCCGCTTCTCCCGCTTCGGCCTGATCGAGAAGCGGCGCAACAGCCACTGGGTGCTGAAGGGGTTTACGCGAGCCTTCGCGCTCGAACTCACTGAAATCCGCGAGATGTTCGAGATACGCTCGGCGGCGGCCTTTGCCGCCTTGCCTGGGGATAGTCCGGTCTGGGCGGATCTCGACCGGCTGGAAGACGAGCACCGGCTTCTGGCCAGCGAAATCGCCATCCGCTTCAACGAATTCTCGGAGCTAGACGAGCGCTTCCACCGGCTGATCCACCGGGCGTCGCACAACCGCTTCATCGTCGATTTCTACGACGTCATCGCCATGATCTTTCACTACCACTACCAGTGGAACAAGGCGCAAGAGCGCGAGCGCAACGAAGTCGCGGTGAGCGAGCATCTCGCCTACATCGCGGCGCTGAAATCGCGCGATCTCGGCAAGGTCGACGCCGCCTGCCGCAAGCATCTGAAGTCGGCACGCCACACGCTGTTGACGTCGATTCCGGAAATCGGCGGCCGCCCGGCTTCCTGAGCGCGACGTCCGAAGGGAGGTTATGCGCACAAGATCTTTGCCTATGCATGTCGTTATCCCAAACCGCAGCGCACTTTTTGGCGACATGGATTGAACGCGCCGCGTTGCCGCAGCGATGATTTGGCGATTTTCCGCCGACATGCCGCGTGCTAGATATCCAAGCGTTGCTGCGTGAAGAGGCAGGTCTTTGGACTTCCGGCGTAAGAGATGGAGCATGACGGCCGCCTTTGTCGCGGCCTGTGTGCTGCTGCTCCAGTCGACGCTCGGCGTGTTTGCCTTCGGCATTGCGCCGGATGCCTCGCAACTCGACGTTTTCGGCAACGTCATCTGTACACATGAGGGGGCGGTCCAGCTTCCCGGCGGCGATCCGCACCAGCAGCATATGCCGGCGTGCTGCATGCTCGGCTGCAGCATGGCCTCCGTCGCCTATGCGCCGCCGGCAGGCGTCGGCCTGGCGCCGGTCAGCCAGTACTTGGAAACAGTCGCTTTTGCCCCGCCGGCAGTCAGGCATCCCGACGTCACGCGCGAGCGCTCTCCGGCCAATCCGCGCGCGCCGCCGCTTGCGGGCTGAAAACCGCCGCTCGCTTTGCGTAACCTGCGCAGGCGATAATCATCCAATGACAAACACGTTCGCAGCCCGACAACGGCGCGACCTTATATTCATGGAGCCTACCCATGTTCCGTTTTCTTCGTGCCGGCGCGTTGCACCGCAGCACCCGTTTATTCAGCACTATCGAGCAGCGTCTCGGCAGCGCCCTGTTCGCCTTTGCACTGTTGTTCGTCGGCTCCCATTCCGTCCTTGCGCATGAATTCAAGGCCGGTGACATCGAGATCAAGCATCCCTGGTCGCGCGCCACGCCGGCCGGCGCCAAGGTTGCCGGCGGCTATTTCACCATCGTCAACAAGGGCAGCGCGCCGGACCGGCTGCTGTCGATTGCCTCCGATATTTCGGGCAAGGCCGAACTGCATGAAATGGGAGTCAAAGACGGCGTCATGACCATGCGCCCGGTCAGTGGCGGCCTGGATATCCCGGCGGGCGGCAAGATCACGCTGGGTCCCGGCGCCTACCACGTGATGTTCATGGATTTGAAGCAGCCGCCTAAAGAAGGCCAGATGTTTGCCGCCACGCTGACTTTCGAGAAGGCCGGAACCGTGACCGTCGAGTTTGCCGTGCAAGCCATAGGCAGCGCGCCACCCCTCGAAGACAACGACTGACCAATCAATTTGCCAACCGATTTTTCGAGAGGGACCATCATGAACAAGTATCTTTTGCCGGCCGCTGCATTTCTTGTCCTGGGGACGAGCGCTGCCTTCGGCCATATCACGCTCGAAACCCAGGAAGCGCCGGTCGGTTCGACCTACAAGGCCGTGCTGCGCGTGCCGCATGGCTGCGAAGGCAAGGCGACGATTGCCGTGCGCGTGCAGATCCCGGAAGGGGTGATCGGGGTGAAGCCGATGCCCAAGCCCGGCTGGACGCTGCAGGTCAAGAAAGGCAAGTACGAGAAATCCTACCAGCTCTATGGCGAGGCGGTGACCTCGGGCGTCAAGGAAGTCGACTGGAGCGGCGGCAGCCTGCCGGATGAATTTTATGACGAGTTCGTCTTCCGCGGCACGTTGGCCGCCGATCTGCCGGCCGGGCAAAAACTCTATTTTCCGGTGGTGCAGGAATGCGATGGCGCCACCACGCGTTGGATAGAGATTCCGGCGGCTGGTCAGGATGAGGATGCGCTGGAAGATCCGGCGCCCGGCCTCAACCTGCTGCCGAAGAAATGATGCATTGGCGGCGCGCTGCTTCGAAGCGGCGCGCCACTGTTTTGGTGGATGGCATGAACGTGGCCTGTTTCCAGCGGATGGAACGGACAGCCGGCAGGTGCTTCGGCCTGCTGGCCGCGATCCTGCTGCTTGCCGTCCTTGCCACGCCAAACCAGGCCTTTGCCCATGCGGCGCTGATCAAGGCCGAGCCTGCCGACGGCGCGGTTCTGGAGCGAGCGCCGACGCAATTTTCGCTGACCTTCAGCGAGCCTGTGTCGCCGCTGGTGCTGACCTTGGTGCGGCCCGACGGTACGCCTGTCGCTTTGACCTCGTTTCGGTTGAGCGACCAAACGGTTGAGATCGACAATCCACAAAAGCTCGGGCCGGGCACCCATGTCTTGAGCTGGCGGGTGATTTCCGCCGATGGCCATCCGGTCGGCGGCTCGGTGCTGTTTTCCGTTGGCGCGCCAAGTGCGGCGCCGGCGGTGGGGGAAGCTGTCGATATAGATTTGCGGTCAGCGATCTGGACCGGCAAGGTTCTTCTCTACATCGGGCTTTTCCTCGGCATTGGCGGCGCCTTCGCGCTGACATGGCTGGCGCAAGGCCAGCGCTCAGGCCAGCGCTTCGTCATTGCCGCCATCCTGTGCGGGCTGGTCGCAGCACCCCTGTCGCTCGGGTTCCAGGGGCTGGACGCGCTGGGCGCGCCACTCGCCCGGCTGGCGCAACCGGTGGTCTGGCGGACGGCGCTTGGCACCAGCTTCGGCTGGACGGTGCTGATTTCGCTGGCGGCGCTCGGGCTTGGCCTGCTGTCGTTGGTCGGATCGCGTGCTGGCGCCAGGCCGTTGGCGCTCGCCGGGCTGGCCGGTGTGGGTGCAGCCCTTGCCGCCAGCGGCCATGCCAGTGCAGCCGAACCGCAATGGCTGACGCGGCCTATGGTGTTCCTGCATGGCGCCGGCATCGCTTTCTGGGCTGGAGCATTGCTGCCGCTCGGCCTGGCGTTGAGCAGCCAATCGGTGGAAGCCGGGGCGTTCCTGCGGCGGTTTTCGCGCGCGATCATGCCCGTGGTGGTAGTGCTTGCCGCCGCCGGTGTGGTGCTCGCCATCATCCAGGTGCAGACACCGGCGGCACTGGTCAACACCGCCTATGGCCGGCTGCTGCTGATCAAGCTGGCGCTGCTGGTGTTTCTGTTCACGCTGGCGGCGGTCAATCGATGGCGGCTCACCGCCTTGGCCGAGGCCGGAGCGACGGAAGTGCGGCGACGGCTTAGCCGCTCGATCTCAGTCGAAATGCTGATCGTGCTCCTGATCTTCGGCGTTGCCGCCGGCTGGCGCTTCACGCCGCCGCCACGGGCCCTGGCAATCGCCGCGGCACAACCGACGTCGGCCCATATCCACACTATGAAGGCGATGGCCGACATCGACATCACGCCCGGCCATACCGGGGAGGTCACCGCCTCCATCGTCATCATGGATGGCGATTTCGGCCCGCTCGACGCCAAGGAAGTGACGCTGGTGCTGTCCAAGCCCGATTCGGGGATCGAGCCGATCAAGCGTCCGACGACCAAGCCAGGCGACGGCACCTGGCGCGTCGATAATCTCGTCATTCCGATTCCAGGCCGCTGGACGGCGCGGCTCGATATTCTGGTTTCGGATTTCGAAGTGGTAAAGATCGAAGCGCCGATCGATATCCGCGCCGAGTGATATTCAGCCCGCCTACGAAGGGCGCTCAGCCGAGTTCCTGGGCTAACCCGATGAGATGCCCTTCCGGCCCGCGGATGTAGCAGAGCCGATACACGTCCTGGTAACGGACGACTTCACCGGCCAGCTGCGCGCCACGCTTGCGGAGCCTTTCAAGCGTGTCGTCGATGTCGTCCACGGTAAACATGACGCGCAGGTAGCCCAGGGCATTGACCGGGGCGTTGCGGTGATCGGCGACGACCGTCGGCGTGAGGAAGCGGGAGAGCTCGAGCCGGCTATGGCCATCCGGTGTGCGCATCATGGCAATCTCGACGTGCTGATCGCCGAGCCCGGTGACACGTCCGGCCCACTCGCCTTCGATCGTCGCCCGCCCTTCCAGTTCGAGGCCGAGCTCGCGAAAGAAGGCAATCGTCTCGTCGAGGTCATCGACGACGATTCCGACATTGTCCATCCGTTTGACTGCCATAAGTTCAACCTAACGTCATATGTTCGATCGGCAAGGCGTCGCCCGGTCACCAACTGACCCTTCCTGACTCGGTCTGACACAACGCAGACGCAACACAATTCGGCGAGGCGGTTGACGTGGCGCGAAAGGCTCGTCAATCATCTCGCCGAAAAATGGGCATCCCGAAAAACGCGGCCTCAACAAAATCCGAAAGCAGGGAAGAAACGATGGAAAAAGCCGAAATCGGTCTGATCGGCCTTGGCACAATGGGCTCCAACCTCGCGCTCAACATTGCCGAGCACGGGCACCGCATCGCCGTCTTCAACCGCACCAAGGCGCGCACCGATGCCTTCCTCGAAGGCGCCGGTTCGCTCAGGGACATGGTGGTGCCCTGCTACAGCCTGGAGGAACTGGCAGCTGCGATCAAGCCGCCGCGCCCGGTCATCATCATGGTGCTGGCCGGCAAGCCGGTCGACGAACAGATCGAAGCGCTGCGCGGCGTGTTGTCTGACAACGATATCGTCATCGATGCCGGCAACGCCAATTTCCGCGATACGATGCGGCGCTTTTCGGAACTGTCGGGCTCGGGTCTCACCTTCATCGGCATGGGCGTATCCGGCGGCGAGGAAGGCGCGCGCCACGGGCCGTCGATCATGGTCGGCGGCACCGAAGACTCTTGGAAGCGCGTCGAACGCGTGGTGACCGCGATCTCGGCCAAGTTCAAGGATGAACCGTGCGCTGCCTGGCTCGGCACAGACGGCGCCGGGCATTTCGTGAAAACCATCCACAACGGCATCGAATATGCCGACATGCAGATGATCGCCGAGATCTACGGCATCCTGCGTGACGGTCTCGGCATGGGGCCGAAGGAGATCGGCAAGGTCTTCGAGGACTGGAACAAGGGCCGGCTCGATTCGTATCTGATCGAGATCACCGCCAAGGTGCTGGCCGCTGACGATGCAAAGACCGGCAAGCCGGTGGTCGACATCATCCTCGACCGTGCCGGCCAGAAGGGCACCGGCAAATGGTCTGTCATCGAGGCGCAGCAGCTCGGCATTCCGGCGACGGCCATCGAGGCGGCGGTGGCGGCCCGCGTGCTGTCCTCGATCAAGGATGAGCGGCAGGCGGCCGAAAAAGCCTATGGCAATATCGGCGTCACCAAGATCTCCGGCGACAAGGCGGCACTTCTGAAAGACCTGGAGCTGGCGCTGCTCGCCGGCAAGATCGCCGCCTATGCACAAGGTTTCGCGGTGATGAGCGCCGCCTCGAAGGAGTTCAACTGGAACTTGCCGATGCCGACCATCGCCAAGATCTGGCGTGCCGGCTGTATCATCCGCTCGCAGATGCTCGACACCATGGCGGAAGCCTTCGGCTCGGGCGGCGCGTCCACCAACCTTTTGATGGCGCCGGCTTTCACCACCATGATGCAGGAGGCGCATCCGTCGCTCCGGCGCATCGTCGCAAGAGCGTCGGAGGCCGGTTCGCCCGTGCCGGCGCTGGCGTCGGCGCTTGCCTATTTCGACAGCTACCGCCAGGGCCGCGGCACCTCGAACCTGATCCAGGCGCAGCGCGATTTCTTCGGCGCGCATGGTTTCGAGCGCATCGGCGAGCAGGGGGCTTTCCATGGCCCATGGGGCAGCGGCGCTGCCGGCTAGGGTCAGGTGAGGCGGCCTCTCCGGTCGTGCCAGTCAGCCCTGATACGCGACGACGTCGCCTGGCTTGACCACAGTCTGCAAAGAGCCAGGTGCCGCGCCGCCTATCCAGCCCAGCACGGCGCGGGCAAGCTCGGTGCCGGCGAGGCGGAAGTCTTCGTTGACGATCAGCAACTCCCGGCGGAACAGATGCAGCAGTTCCGACGATTGCTTGGACACGACATCGACGTCGCGGCCGAGTTTCAGGCCGGCATCCTCGATGCCGGCGACGATGGCCAGCGTTGCTGCGGCGGCGCTGCTGACGAAACCGTCCGGCCTGACGTCGCGGCGCATCAACTGCGCGGTCCGCGTCCTGATCTGATCGATCGACTGGTCGATCGAAACAGCGTTGAACGGCACTTCGCTGGCGTCGACCTCGCTCAGTGCGTCGGCAAAGCCATTGACCGTGTGGTCGTAATAGGTGAGCCCGACCGGCGGCGCTACCAGCGCCAGCCGGCGCCGGCCGACGCTGGCCAGATGGCGCACCGCTTCGGCGGCGAAGGCGTAATTGTCGAAGTCGTGATAGGGGTGGACAAGCCCCATATCGGTGCGGCCATGCGTGGCAAAGGGTATGCCACGCTCCAGCATGTAGCGGGCGCGCGGGTCGTTGGGCTGCGTGCGTGAGATAATGACGCCATCGGCCGAGCCGGACTCGACCAGATACTTTACCGGGTCCAGCGGATCCTGCGAGCGCGAGTAGGGCGTGACGATCAGGTGATAGGGTGTGTCGGCAATGACCTCCGAGACGCCGTAGATGATGTCCGAGACAAAGCTCATGATCTCGCGCTCGGTATTGAGCACGAGGCTGATAACATTGGTCTTGCCAGTCCGCAGGCGCACGCCGGCGCGGTTCGGCCGGTAGCCGATCTGCCTGGCGACGAGTTGAACCCGCCGCCTGGTCTCGGCGCCGATCTCGGGTGCATCCTTGAGCGCGCGCGAGACGGTGGTGACGCCGAGCCCGGTCATGAAGGCAAGCGTTTTCAGCGTCGGCCGCTCATGCGCCGACGCCTCGTCGTCCTTCTCCGTCTGGTCCCTGTCCATTCGTCCCGCCCCGTCAGGCGCATAGCAGCCGCCGGACCAGCCGACAATCGCTTCGATGACGATGTGGCACGGTTCTTCGCCGTCAGGCCTCAATATACTGAAACGTTACAGATTTCCAACATCGCAGCGAGTGGGTCTCTCAAGCCATGGTTTTGGCAGGGTTTTGGCGGCCAGAAACGTTGCGCGAAAATCAGGTTCGAGACGTTTTTCTTGCGCTGCAGCATGATTTTGCAGCGCAGCACCCGGTTTTGCGCGGAGTTTGCCGGTTTGCACGCAACGAATTTGTTCGCGCCTCGAAAAAACATTCGAGCGCGTTTATCTCAGGGGTTGCACGCACCGCATAATTGCCGTATCGAAAATCTGTAACGTTTCAGATTCTGGGAGGAACCGAAATGCGCTATAGACTTTTGACCGCTGCCCTTGCCGCGACGGCCGCGCTTCAGCTTGCCGGCCCGGCGGCCGCCACCGACCTGGAAGTGACCCATTGGTGGACGTCCGGCGGCGAGGCGGCGGCGGTTGCGGAATTCGCGAAGGCTTTTGACGCGACCGGCAATCACTGGGTCGACGGCGCCATTGCCGGATCCGGCGGCACGGCACGGCCGATCATGATCAGCCGCATCACCGGCGGCGATCCGATGGGCGCCACCCAGTTCAATCACGGCCGGCAGGCCGAAGAACTGGTGCAGGCCGGCCTGATGCGCGACCTCACCGATGTCGCCACCAAGGGCAAGTGGACGGAAATCGTGCGGCCGAAGAGCCTGCTCGACAGCTGCACCATCGACGGCAAGATCTATTGCGTGCCGGTCAATATCCACTCCTGGCAGTGGTTGTGGCTGTCGAACGAAGCCTTCGAGAAGGCCGGCGTGCCGCTGCCGAAGGACTGGAATGAATTCGTGGCGGCAGCGCCCGCCCTGGAAAAGGCGGGCATCATCCCGCTCGCTGTCGGCGGACAGGCCTGGCAATCTTCCGGCGCCTTCGACGTGCTGCTGGCGGCGGTCGGCGGCACCGACGCGTTCCTTAAGGTCTACAAGGACAAGGATGCCAAGTTCGCCGCCGGGCCCGAGATCGCCAAGGTCTTCAAGGCCGCCGACGATGCCCGCAAGATGGCGAAGAACACCAATGTGCAGGACTGGAACCAGGCAACCAATCTCGTCATCACCGGCAAGGCCGGTGGCCAGATCATGGGTGACTGGGCGCAAGGCGAGTTCCAGGTTGCCGGCAAGGTCGCCGGCAAGGACTATGCCTGCCTGCCGGGCCTCGGTCTGAACGAAGTGATCGCCACCGGCGGCGACGCCTTCTATTTCCCGCTGCTCAAGGACGCCGACAAGTCCAAGGCGCAGGAGGTGTTGGCAGAGACGCTGCTCGACCCCAAGACTCAGGTCGCCTTCAATCTCAAGAAGGGCTCGCTACCGGTGCGCGGCGACGTCGATCTCAACGCGGCCAATGACTGCATGAAGAAGGGTCTGGCGATCCTCGCCAAGGGCGCCGTCATTCCGTGGACTGACCAACTGCTTTCGCAGGATACCCAGAAGCAGAAGGAAGATCTCTTCGCCGAATTCTTCGCCAAGCCGGACCTGACCATCGAAGACGCGCAGAAGCGCTTCGCCGACCTCATCGCTTCGGCAGACTGACGTTGGAGGCAATACACCTCGCTCCCGGCCTTGCGAAAGCAGGGCCGGGATCGCACCGCCCTTACCCAGCCGGCTGACGAGATGAGCAAGAGCGAACGCCCCAACCCGCTGTTCCGCAACATCAATGCGAAGGTCGCCTCGATCCCGATGATCCTCACCGCGTCGGTGGTTTTCGTCGGCGGCACCGTCTGGACGGTGTTCTATTCCTTTACCAATTCGAAGCTGCTGCCACGGCTGAATTTCGCCGGGCTCGACCAGTATTACCGGCTGTGGGCGACGCCGCGCTGGCTGATCTCGATCGAGAACCTTTTGATCTACGGCGCGATCTCGCTCGTGTTCTCACTGGTCATCGGCTTCCTGCTTGCAGCGCTTCTCGACCAGAAGATCCGTTTCGAGGACACGTTCCGCACCATCTTCCTCTATCCGTTCGCGCTTTCCTTCATCGTCACCGGCCTGGTCTGGCAGTGGCTGCTCAATCCGGATTTCGGCATCCAGCATGTGGTGCGGGACCTCGGCTGGACGAGCTTCAACTTCGACCCGCTCTACAATTCCAGCATCGTCATCTACGGCATTTCGATTGCGGCGCTGTGGCAAGGCACCGGGCTCATCATGTGCTTGATGCTGGCCGGCCTGCGCGGCATCGACGAGGACATCTGGAAGGCGGCGCGGGTAGACGGGATCCCGATGTGGAAGACCTATCTGTTCATCGTCATCCCGATGATGCGGCCGGTTTTCATCACCACGCTGGTCATCATCGCGTCGGGCATCGTCAAGGTCTACGACCTCGTTGTCGCCCAGACCAGCGGCGGCCCCGGAATCGCCTCCGAAGTGCCGGCCAAATATGTCTATGACTACATGTTCTTCGCACAGAATCTTGGCCAGGGCTTTGCCGCCTCGACCATGATGCTGCTCTCGGTGGTGATCGTCGTCGTGCCGTGGGCCTACCTTGAATTTGGAGGCAGGAAGCGTGGCTGACCCGGCCGTCCCTTTGCCCGCCAGCGCGGGTGCCGCCGAGCGCGAAGCCTCCGGGCCGCGCGGGCCGAAGCCGCGGCATGTCTTCTCGCGCCGCAATATCTTCCTCTATGGCACGCTGATCGTGGTGGCGGTCTACTATCTGCTGCCGCTCTACGTGATGGTGGTCACCTCGCTTAAGGGCATGCCCGAGATACGGATGGGCAATATCTTCTCGCCGCCGCTCGAAATCACGTTCGAACCGTGGGTGAAGGCGTGGGCGACGGCCTGCACCGGCCTCAATTGCGACGGGCTTTCGCGGGGCTTCTGGAATTCGGTGCGCATCACTGTGCCGTCAGTGCTGCTGTCGATCGCGATCGCCTCGGTGAACGGCTATGCGCTGGCCAACTGGCGCTTCAAGGGCGCCGACACATTCTTCGTCATCCTGATCGTCGGCGCCTTCATCCCTTATCAGGTGATGATCTATCCGATCGTCATCATCCTGCGCGAGATCGGCCTCTACGGCAGCCTCAGCGGCCTGGTGATCGTCCATTCCATATTCGGCATGCCGATCCTCACGCTTTTGTTCCGCAACTATTTTGCCTCGATGCCGGAAGAGCTGTTCAGGGCGGCACGGGTCGACGGCGCCGGCTTCTGGGGCATCTTCCTGCGGATCATGGCGCCGATGTCGCTGCCGATCTTCGTCGTCGCCATCATCCTGCAGGTGACCGGCATCTGGAACGACTTCCTGTTCGGCGTCGTCTACACCCGCCCCGACACCTATCCGATGACGGTGCAGCTCAACAACATCGTCAATTCGGTGCAAGGCGTGAAGGAGTACAACGTCAACATGGCCGCCACCATCCTGACCGGCCTTGTGCCACTCATCGTATACTTCATTTCCGGCAAGCTTTTCGTGCGCGGCATCGCCGCCGGTGCGGTGAAAGGGTGATGGCGATGACGGCAGCCAACGGCACCAGCGTTTCGATCCAGGACCTGTCCCTAAATTTCGGCTCTGTATCGGTGCTGCAGACCCTCAATCTCGAGGTCGCAGAGGGCGAGTTCATCGTGCTGCTCGGTCCCTCGGGCTGCGGCAAGTCGACCTTGCTCAACTGCATCGCCGGGCTGCTCGATATTTCCGAAGGCCGCATCTTCATCAAGGGCAAGAACGTCACCTGGGAGGAGCCCAAGGATCGCGGCATCGGCATGGTGTTCCAGTCCTATGCGCTTTATCCGCAAATGACGGTGGAGAAGAACCTGTCGTTCGGCCTGCGCGTTGCCGGCGTGCCCAGGGATGAGATCGCCAAGCGCATCGCACGCGCCGCCGAGATCCTGCAGATCGAGCCGCTTTTGCAGCGCAAGCCCGCGGCCTTGTCCGGCGGCCAACGCCAGCGCGTGGCGATCGGGCGGGCGCTGGTGCGCGACGTCGATGTCTTCCTGTTCGACGAGCCACTATCCAATCTCGACGCCAAGCTGCGCTCGGAACTGCGCGTCGAAATCAAGCTTCTGCATCGCAAGCTGCAGAACACCATGATCTACGTCACCCACGACCAGATCGAGGCGATGACGCTGGCCGACCGTATCGCGGTCATGCGCGGCGGCGTCATCCAGCAGCTCGACGCGCCGCAGACGATCTACAACCGGCCGGTCAACCGTTTTGTCGCGGGCTTCCTCGGCTCGCCGGCGATGAATTTCCTCGAAGGGGAGCTGGAAGCCGGTGCTGCTCCGGCGTTCAGGACCGACGGTGTTTCGGTGCCGCTCGACCGCTATACCTTTGACGGCACGGAGCGCCCGGCCGGCGCTTGCGTGCTGGGCATCCGGCCTGAACACATCGCTTTCGGTGACGCTGCAAAGTCGATGCCGTTTTCCGCCGGCGGTTCGGTCGAGATCGTTGAGCCGATGGGTTCCGACACGCTGGTGTGGACCAAGCTTGCCGGCCGCAACTTCTCCTTCCGCGTCGAAGCGGAACGGACGCTGCGCAGCGGCGATCCGATCCAGTTCGGTTTCGATCCGGCGCGCGCCTCGCTGTTCGACGCTGCGACCGGCAATCGCCTGTGACCCTCTAGAATCATCCGCAAACCATCCTCCCAAGAACGACCGAAACGATCCCCCGAAAACATCCCCAAGCCTTAACCACCCAAGAAACGGACAGAGACGATGAACTGGTCATTCCAACTCTACAGCGCCCGCAATTTCCAGCCGTGGGACGGCATCCTGAAAATGCTCGGCAAGCTCGGCTACAAGGAAGTCGAAGGTTTCGGCGGCGTCTATGACGACCCCACGGCGTTCCGCGCCGAACTCGACAAGAACGGGCTTTCGATGCCGACCGGACATTTCTCGATCGATGCGCTGGAGAATGATTTCGACGGGGTACGCAAAACAGCCGACGCACTCGGCATCACGCTCGTCATCTGTCCCTATCTGCTGGCCGAGCAGCGGCCGGCCGACGCTGCCGGCTGGCGCGGCTTTGGCGAGCGTCTGGCCAAGGTCGGCGAGACCGCAAAAAAAGCCGGCTACGGCTTTGCCTGGCACAACCATGATTTCGAGTTCAAGACACTCGCCGACGGCTCGGTGCCGCAGGATCACATCCTGTCGGCTGCGCCCGACATCGGCTGGGAGATGGACGTCGCCTGGGTAGTCCGCGGTGGCGTTGATCCGCTGCCGTGGATCGAAAAGCACGGCAAGCGCATCAGCGCCGTCCATGTCAAGGACATGGCCAAGTCAGGCGAAGGCCTTGACGAGGACGGCTGGGCGGATGTCGGCCACGGCACCATCGACTGGGCCGGCCTGATCAAGACACTTCGGGCGAAGAGCGCGGCCAAATATTACGTCATGGAACAGGACAACCCCAACGATATCGAGCGCTTCGCCAGCCGCTCGCTCGCATCCGTCAAGGCTTACTAGGAACAATCATCATGGCAAAGAAACTGGGTATCGGCGTCATCGGCTGCGGCAACATCTCGAAAGCGTATTTCTCGCTGGCGCCGCTGTTTCGCGGCATTGAGATGCGCGCCTGCGCCGACATCAACATGGACGCGGCCAAGGCACGGGCGAAGGAGTTCAAGCTGCGCGCCGAGACCGTCGAAGAACTGCTCAAGGATGACGAGATCGACATCGTCGTCAACCTCACCATCCCGGCGGTGCACTACGGGGTGTCGAAGCAGATCCTCGATGCCGGCAAGCACGTCTATTCGGAAAAGCCGTTCGTGCTGTCGGTCAAGGAAGGCCTCGACCTCAAGAGCCGGGCCGAGAAGAAAGGGCTGCGCATCGGTTCGGCTCCGGACACTTTCCTCGGCGGCGCGCACCAGCTGGTGCGCAACCTCATCGACACCGGCGCGCTCGGCAAGATCACCAGCGGCACCTGTCATGTGATGGGCCACGGCATGGAGCACTGGCACCCCAATCCCGATTTCTTCTTCCAGCCGGGCGCCGGGCCGGTGCTCGACATCGGGCCCTACTACATCACCAACCTGATCCAGCTGATCGGGCCGGTGAAGCAGGTGGCGGCCTTCGCGACGACGCCTGCCAAGGAACGCACGATCTCGTCGAAACCGCGCGCGGGCGAAAAAATCCCGGTGAACACGCCGACGACGATCCACGGCCTGCTGGAGTTCGAGAACGGCGCCGTGATCACGCTCAACACCAGCTGGGACGTCTGGGCGCATGGTCACGCGCCGATGGAACTCTATGGCGAGACGGGCACGGTGTTCGTGCCGGATCCGAATTTCTTCGGTGGCGACGTGCGCATAACCAAGGCGGCAAAACCGGTGAAGAAACTGCCGAAATGGCAGCATCCGTTCGGCGTGCCCAACGAAATGCACGGCCAGGGCATGATGGCCAACTACCGCACCGCAGGCCTTGCCGACATGGCGCTGGCGATCGCCGAGGGCCGGCCGCATCGTTGCTCGATGGAGCTCGCGCTGCATGCCGTCGATGTCATGACCGGCCTGTTGCGGTCGGGCGAGACCGGCAAGTTCGTCGCCATGCAGACCAGCTGCGAGCGGCCGGCTGCACTCGGCGTCAAGGACGCAAAAGGACTGTTGGCGAAGCAGAAATGAGGTAGAAGGGTGTCGGCGCGCTCGCGCCGACATCCATACAATCCAGGATCTGTACCCATGCGCTGGCAGCCGGCTGAAAACCGCTATGAGAAAATGCTCTACAACAGGTGCGGGCGATCCGGCCTGAAACTGCCGGCGATCTCGCTCGGCCTGTGGCACAATTTCGGCAACGACACGCCACACAAGACCAAGCAGGCGATCGCGCGCAAGGCCTTCGATCTCGGCATCACCCATTTCGATCTCGCCAACAATTACGGTCCGCCGCCGGGCTCGGCCGAGATCGCCTTCGGTGAGATATTGCGCACCGACTTCGCCAGCTATCGCGACGAGCTGATCATCTCGACCAAGGCCGGCTATGAGATGTGGGCAGGGCCTTACGGCGAATGGGGCAGCCGCAAATATGTGCTGGCGAGCCTCGACCAGAGCCTGAAGCGGATGGGGCTCGACTATGTCGACATCTTCTATTCGCACCGCTTCGATCCGGATACGCCGCTTGAGGAAACGATGGGCGCGCTCGACCATGCGGTGCGTTCTGGCAAGGCGCTCTATGCCGGCATCTCGTCCTACAATTCGCAGCGCACGCGCGAGGCGGCCGACATATTGAAGCAGCTCGGTACGCCCTGCATCATCCATCAGCCGAGCTATTCGATGCTCAACCGCTGGGTCGAAGAGGACGGACTGCTCGATACGCTGGAAGGGCTCGGTGTCGGATCGATCGTGTTCTCGCCGCTGGCGCAAGGCATGCTGACCGACAAATATCTCGGCGGCATCCCCGAGGGTAGCCGCGCCAGCCAAGGCAAGTCGCTGCGGCCCGCCTTCATCAACGAAAAGACCATCGCTAACATCCAGGCGCTGAACGCGATCGCCGGCAAGCGTGGCCAGACGCTGGCGCAGATGGCGCTGGCCTGGGTGCTGCGCAAGGGCCGGGTCACCTCGGCGCTGATCGGCGCCAGCCGGCCCGAACAGGTCGAGGACTGCGTCGGCGCGCTCAAGGTGCTCGAGTTCAGCGATGCCGAGCTCGCCGAAATCGACACTTACGCACGCGAGTCCGACATCAATCTGTGGGCGGCGTCGGCCGAGCGCAAAGGCCCGCCGCGGAAGTAAGAGGCTCAGACAGCCGGCAAACGGTACGAATCGAAACGGCGGGAAAGATCCCGCCGTTTTGCGTTTATCAGGCTTCGGGCCCGTTCAGGGCTTCTTGGCCGTGCCGAGACCGGCCTTGGGCGCCGCCGCGGCTGCCGGAGCCGGGGTCTTCATCTTGGCTTCGATCCACCCGGTGTAGTTAGCCAGCCGCGTGTAGATGCCGTAGGCGTTCTTGTGGCCGCAAGCAGCGGTGCCGTCGGACGGACCTTCGCCCCAGGAGACGACGCCGACCTGGACCGGACCGTTGGCGCCGGTCATGAACAGCGGCCCGCCGCTGTCGCCGTTGCAGGCGTCGCGTTCGCCGCTGTCGGTGCCGGCGCAGATCATGTTCTTGGTCAGCGGATCCGACATATCGGCGGCAATTGCATTGGCAGCGGCGTCGATGCCCTTTTCGGAATATCGCATCCGGTGCGAGAGATCGCCAAGCGCGGCCTTCAGGTCATGCGCATAGATCGACTTGATGCCGCTGTTGCAGGCTGCGCTCGGCTCGAGATCGAGATCGGCCACCATCAGCGCGGTCGGGAAGGTGCCGTCCTGCATCTTGCCCCAGCCGATGACCGTGGTCTTGCCGCTGTCTGGCGTCGGCTCATTGGTGATCTTGATGACCGGCGCATCGGCGGGCTCCGCCAGCCGGAGCAGGCCGAGATCATTGTCCAGCGTCTGTTCGCTGTAGCCCTCGTTGACGATGACCTCGATCACCTTGTAGCGCTTGCCTTCGGTAAGATCGGTGGCGCCGGTCAGCACGGTCACCGTGTCGGGCGAAATCGGCCGGCCCTTGTCGTTGAGGCAGTGCGCCGCCGTCAGCACCCATTGCGGCGCGATCAGGCTGCCGCCGCAGAATTGCGCGTTTGGCTGCGAGGCCGGGCTGGGGTCCAGCCGGGCGCTGGTCAGCAGCGCCACCTGGAACGGATAGGCCCCTTTGTCGGCTTCCTTGCCGCCATAGACGCGGTCGGCGCCGTCGGGGTTCTCGGCCTTGGCCTTGTCCCGGGCTTCGGCAACGCGCTGCATCGGCGAGACCGCCGCTTCCGGCCTGACGGCGTCGTCGGCTGCATAGAGCGCGTTGACGGCGGGGAAAGCGGCCGCGATGCCCAGCAGCGATGCAGCGGCAAGCGGCCTGAACCGATGGATAATGTTCACCTTGAAACCCTCCTGAGATGAAAATTGCCGAGCCATGCCGCCATGACGCATAACCAACAGAAGCGGTACCGGTACCTCGATCGCCTTCCGCCAGAACGAACGACATCCGCGCGGCCATAAAACCGAAATACCACTTTTGCTAATCGTGCCCCATCGGGCAGAGCCCACCCAAACCCTATAGCCCCCCACGGGCTACGTGGAAGCGATTTGTCATTGCCAATGTTGGATTATTTTAGGCAGTATATCGACGCGGGTGCGTTTGGCGAAGGGCTTTAACGAGGCCGCCCGGACCGATGATCCGATACGGGCGGGTAACCAAACTAATTTTTTAACTCCACCACGATCTCGACAATATTTCTGTATTTTGCTCCACTCCTTGCTGACTTTTGGGAGAGTCTCACCATGACGAAACTGACAAGCACTATCATTGCGTCCGCACTGCTATCCACCGCACTGTGGACGATGCCTGCCTTCGCCGCCGATCCCGGCTCAGCGAATGCCGGCAATGGCGAAAGCATGCGCGATCTCGGAACGGGCGACTACCAGCCCGGCCGTGCAAAGCCGATCGCGCCGCCGAAACTGACCGAAGATGAAGCCAGCCGGGCAGCGCCGCTGACCGACGAGGGCACGGCGGTCAAATCCTATGGCATCGTCGGACGTTCCGCCGATGGCAAGGACATCAAGATCGATGCAGGCGAGACGCTGAAGGACCTTGTCATCAAGGAATTGAACGCGCCCGCCAACACACCGAACGCCGACAAGACCGGATTGACGGGCGGCGACGAAGCCGGCCGCCAGGTGTTCGGGGCCGACGATCGCGAGCAGATCAAGAACACCAAGACCTACCCGTTCACCGCGATCGGGTATATCGAAGGCAAAGCCAAGAGCGGTTATGGCAGCTGCTCGGGAACCCTGATCGGTCCGCGCACGGTGCTCACCGCCGCGCATTGCCTCTACAGCAATGAAGACAAGGCTTGGCTCGACGACGTCATCTTCGTGCCGTCGCTCAACGGCAACACCGCCGACGATGCACCGTTTGGCGCTTTCAGCTACGAGAGCGTCTATATCCTGCAGGGCTTCATCGACAATTATCAGGGTTACTACGGCTCGGTCATTCCGTGGGACCTCGGCATCATTACGCTGAAGCAGGATGTCGGCACCAATCTCGGCTGGCTGGGTTATGCCAACTATGAGAACCTCGGCGATTTCACCGCAAACATCGTTGGCTATCCCGGCGACAAGCCGATGGGAACGATGTGGAAGGCGACCTGCGAAGTGAAAGCCGAAAACGTCGGCGCGGAGTATTTCCAGTACGACTGCGACACCTATCCGGGGTCGAGCGGCAGCTCGGTCTACGCCTACGACAATGGCGCTAAGCAGCGCGTCGTCACCGGCGTGAACGTGGCCGAAAGCCCCAACGCCAACACTGCGGTGCGCCTGAACGCTGCCAACGTGGCGTGGATCAACAGCCTGTACAAATAAGGCCCGATCTTTCGCCGGCAAACAGCGGCGAAAACCAGCAATACCAAACCGGCGGCGGGACGTTCCTGCCGCCGGTTTTTTGTATCGAAACACCTCTCTTGCACTGTGTTACAGCGGTGCTTACGCTAGGCGATCCAAGGGGTTGGGTAAGATGGCGCGGGCAAGAATGATCTTCGGGGTCAAAGCGATCGCGGCTGCATCCACGCTGGCCGCACTGACATGCTTTTCCGCTATGGCCGATCAAGGCGGTGCCGCACCCGATGGCGCCTGGGCCGAGCGGGTGCAAATCCTCTATAAAAGCGAAACACGTTCGGTGCTGCGCAAGAATGTACGGGTCTGGGATTCCCACCCGGAATTGGGTCTTGATTTCACCTGGGAGCCGGCGTCCGGCGTGTCGCCGGACCGCACCGTCGCAGCCGACGGCACCGTCAACGGCAAGGGCAGGCTGGTCTGGCGCGTACGCGGCTCGGCGAGCTACGACCCCAAGACGATCTATTCCAGCTATTTCGGCGAGATCAGGAATGGCCGCCCCGATGGACAAGGCCGGCTGGAGCTGCGTTCAGGCGAGATTCTCGACGGCCGTTGGGTCGCCGGCCAGCTCGACGGCCATGCGATCCATGTCGATGCCGACGGCAATCGCTATGAAGGGCAATTCAGGGCCGGTGTGCCGAATGGCGAGGGCAGGCTGGAGACGAAGACAGGCGAGATATTCGTCGGCTCTTTTGCCGATGGGCTGAAGGACGGCAAGGGCCGCACCCGGCTGCCCGGCAGCACCGTCTACTGGTCGCAATGGGCGATGGGCAAGGAGATCGGCGGTGCGCGCCCCGACGTGCTGGCCGATGCCAGAGTGGGCGGGTTGCTCAAGGCGCAGACCGGCGGCGGTTCCGCCGACAAGGTCGAGATCGGCATTGCCGTCGACCAGCGCATGACGCAGCAGGCCGACATGCAGTACCAGCATCTCGTGCGCGACGAAGACATCGCGATCTATCCGGTGTCGGACCAGTACAACGATGCCTGGAACGGCACCGGAGAGATTCGTACCGGCAATGTCTATGAAGGCATGGACTGGGAGACGGCGCCGGCCTTCGCCGAAGTCGACCTCAAGACCACCGACCGGTCGAGGGTCAAGATCGACAGCCTGGAAATGAAGGTGGCCGCGAGCGAGGCCTACCGCAAGCCGATGCTGTCGATCAGCGAGCATTATGGCTGCGTCGGCTTCCGCCCCGACTTCTCGATCGTCAACAATGGCTGGGGCGACGTGAAAGACATGAAGATGTCGATCCAGTTCACCAGGACCGACGAGGAGGACAACGCGACCGGCGAGCCGAGCGGCACGTTCACGAAAGACATCGGCACTTTCGGCGATGGGGTCGACGTCTCGATCAAGAACGTGCTGACTGAAGCCGGCGTCGACACAACCACGCTCGAGACCGAGCGCTTCACCTGCCCGTCAAGGGACAGCCTGGATGTCTGCCGCGCCCAGGTGGCCAACAAGGTCAAGTTCGGCGACGTTGCCGATTACATCAGCGGCAGCGTCGAGAAAATGAGCGTGACCGGGATTGGCAAGCTCGATTATTCCTGGGCGGACGATCAGGGCGCTGTCTACCAGCAGAGCGAGCCGTTTCGCGTCATCGTCTCGCTGGTCAGCATCGAGGTCCCAGAATCGCTCGCCGAATGCGGCGATGGCGGCGGCGCGTCGCCCGAAGCGCTGCGCTACCAGAACATCGAATTTCCGATCGGCAAGACCGATTACAGCATCCCCATGCCGGTGCGCGGCAACAAGAATCTCAGCGCCTACACGGCACGGCTGAAAATGTGGTCGTCAATGTCGTCGATCCATCGCTTCAGCATCGCCGCCCATTTCGCCGATGGCAGCACACGCGAGAGCAAGCCGGCCACGTTCTTCTATTTCAGGCCGAAGCAGTCGCTGTTTGAAACCAGCACCAAGCCGGCGGTCTGCTATCTGCCGGAAGATCTGCAAGGCTGTTGAGGTCCTGTCACGTCCTTTCGGGAATGGCGTTATTTCGAGCCCATCTCGAAAAAATTGGGCAGCGGGATCAGCCGGGCAAAGATCGTGCCCTGGCTGAACACCCTGAGTTCCAGCATCGACCCGGACGATCGTTCGGCCTTCTGGTCGAACAGGAAATTGCCGAGCGAATAGATCTCCGCAACATCGCCGCCGCCGAGCGGCAGGATCGCCTCGCTCGATACATGTGGATGACCGCCGACGATTGCCGTGACACCGCGCAGCCGCATCTGGTCGGCAAGCATCTCCTCGCGCGGCGACGGCTCCGTCTTGTACTCGCGGCCCCAATGGACGAAGGCAATCACCGGCCGCTCGGCATTGTCGTGCAGCAGCCGGTCGAGTAAAGCAGGCGTCAGAAGGTCGGTGTTCCTGGAGCCGTTGGTATCGATGTCGGCCAGCCCGACCAGGTCGAGATCGGCAAGCGCCAGCGTCTCGCCCTGCCCGAAATGGGCGATGCCGGCGGCGTCCAGAGCGGCCAGCGTCTCGGCATAGCCTGACGGGCCGAGGTCATAGGCGTGATTGTTGGCAAGGCTGACAGCGGCGACATGCAATTTCTTCAGCATGCCGATGGCAAGATCTGCGGCCATGGCCAGCGTCATGTCGTCGATTGCTTCAGGGACGTTGGGCAGGATGACGCCTTCGAGATTGACGATCAGCGGCCGCGAGCGGGTCAGGGCCTGCACGCTGTCGACGATCTTCTCGGCAACACCGTCGCGGACAAGGATCTTCTTCATGGCGCGGCCGAAATTCACGTCGCCCGCGAAATAGTAGAGCTTGTCGTCGGGACGGGCAGGATTGTTGAAGCCGGGGCCGAAGGCGCCGAACAGCGCCACGACATAGCTGGTGGTGCGCTCGACATAGTCGCTTGAATGCGCCTGCGAGTTCTCGTTGGCGACGACCAGCGGCGCAGCACCGAACAGTTCGCGCTGCAGCCTGGTCTGGATATAGAGCGCACCGACCGAATCGGCGTGATCCGGCTGGCGCAGCGCCGCGATGCCGTCGAGCGAACCGGCGGCGAGCATGTTCAGCGTCTGCTGGTCGAAACGCCTGGCTTCGTGCTGCGGCAGATAATGCGAGAAATCGGTGGATTCGACGATCAGCGTGTCCTTGTCGACGATCGCTTTCAGCGCCTGCGCCAGCCGGTCCCAGTCGGCTCGCTTGGCTTTGACCGACATCGCCACCGGCACGATTTCAGCTTCGGGGAAATAGTGATGCAGGAAAGGCAGCATCGCCTGCACGCCATGCTCCCTGGCGAACAGGCAGGAGTCTTCGACCATGTCGCTGTTCGCTTCCAGAAGGTGCACGGCTTCCGTGTCGGCCTGGACTGGACCGAGCACTGTTTCAAAACCGCGCGGCGTCGTGGCGAAGAGTTTCTGCGTCTCGTGGAAATGGTCCGGCGACAGGATGACGATGCGCTTGTAGCGGAAGCCGGACGCGGCGTGCAAACCGAGTGCGACGAGATCTGCGACGAGCAGGTGGTGGGGGACTGTGATGCCGGTGAGGCGTTGGTTGGACGGCTCGATTCTGGCGACGGCGGCGATGGCGTCGGTGAAGAGTGTGGGGTCGGAGTAGAAGGACGGGAAGTTTGTGTCGCCGGGCGGGCAGGTGATGGGGGCGGCAGACGCTTGAAGCACTGAGAGGATAAGCAAGGCGGTGGCAAAGACCAGAATGCTGGTCCGTGCCCAGGCACCCCCCGCTGTCCTGCCGGACATCTCCCCCGCAAGGGGGGAGATTGGATGTCGCCTCGGCTTTCGCCAATCATCAACCTTGAAAATAGATCTCCAGCAATGAAGAGACTGATCTCCCCCCTTGCGGGGGAGATGGCCGGCAGGCCAGAGGGGGGTGCCTGGGCGCCGACCTCTCACGGCTCAGCCAGCACAATGTTCTCCACGCCGCCGACATAGTAGAACGGCTTCTGCTTGGACGCGGTCAGCCGCAGCACTTCGCGCGAAATGTAGTCGGCGAGGCCGAACAGCGTCACGCCGCCGTCGGAGGTCTTGGCCCGGCCGCGCAGGCCTTCGAGGATCGAATAGGTGAAGACGCCATGGCCGAGCTCGGGCAGTTCGGCGGCGGTGTTGTTGGCAGCGGTGGCCGAGAAGACGACGATGCGTGCGTCCTGCGCGTCTTTTTCCAGGCGCGGGTTGAAGGCGTTGGCGGCGTGGCAGGTGTCGAGCAGCATGAAGCGCAGGCCCTTGGCCCGCTCAACCGATTTCTGGATGTCGCCCCAGTCGACCAGCGAGGAGCGCTTCCAGCGGTCGGGATCCTGTTTGCGGCCGTCCGTGGGGATGAAATAATAGTCTTCGTCGATGTTGATGCCGTGACCGGCGACGAAAATGATGGTGGTGTCGTTCTCGCCGGGTTTGTCGAGGAAATCGGCGAGCTGGTCGTCGATCGTGTCGGAATCCGGCTCCAGGATGCTGTCGGCGTTGGCGACCTTGAAAACGTCCTTGCCGGCATCGGGCGCCTCATCCAGCGCTTCGCGGTTGACCAGAACCAGCGTCTCCATCGCCGAAAACAAGGGCGCGGATTTCTGCGAAATCACCTTGAGGAATTCAGTGGCGTCATCGACGGGATAGCGCAGATCGCAGGCGTGGCCAGCGCATGCATCGGTGAGGAAAGGATATTTGTCGACGCCGATCACGGCGACGTAGAGCTTGCCCTTGTTGGCTGGACTTTCGGTTTTCCTGGCAAGTGCTGTGACACTGCGCTCGGTCAGATAGCCGAACTCGTTGGTGCCGGTGATGCGAATGGTGTTTTCGCCATTCTCGACCGGCACTTCGACGATGGTGCTCTTGCCGCCATCGATTGACCGAGCGGTGACATCGCCGACATTGCGGCTGTCCGACAGGATCGAAAATCCGGCGACATCGGCGCCGGCTTCCTGCGCGCCCGAAATCTCGACGGCGACATAGCCCTCGCGGACGTTGCTCTGGTCGGCGGCAAGCTTGATGCCGAATTCCGGCGGTTTGCGCTCGAGCAGCTTTTCCAGCTCGCGGTCGACGCCGGGGCGCATTTCCTGGACCGCCTGTTCGGCGCTGCGCAGGATGATGGCCCGGCGCACCATTTCCGGGCTCCAGAGATATTTCTTCAGCTGGCCGGCGCTGATGAAACGCCCTTCGTGGTCGCGGCCCTGATTGACGTGCCAGCCGATCAACTTGTCGCCATCGGCGGAGGAATAATAGTAGCCCTGCGGCATCCAGGCGATCCATTCGGAGCCGGCGAAGAACATCGACACTATCAGTTTGTGGCTCTTCAAATTCCACAACCGCACGGTCTGGTCGGCGCTGCCGGTGACCAACAGCCCTTCCTTCTCGGCGGCAACCATGGCGTTGATCTCGCCGGTGTGGCCGGTGAATTCACCCGATACATCGGCGGTCGCGGTTTTGTATTCCAACAGCGTGCCGTCGCTGCCGCCGGTGATCAGGCCAAGCCCATTGCCGATCAGCGTGTAAGCCGAATGGACGAAGCCATTGGTGGCGGAATTCTCGATGCTGTGCATCACCTTTCCGCCGCTCGCGATTTCGAGCACGGCATTCTCCAGGCCGTCCTTGCCGCCGGGGGCAGCACGGAGCGACCACTCACCCTCTGCGAGTGCCGCGCGGGCATAGGCGCCCTGTTCCGCAAACGCCACCGGGTCCTCGAAGAACCGCTCGGCCGTCGGTAGCGCCAGCACCTTGTCCAGCGTGCCCTGCAGCTCGGGACAGGACACGCGTTCAGGGCAGGGGTTGGTGTTGCCCCAAGCGATGGAGCTGCTCGCCGCATCGATCCCGATCGCCGTCACCGGTTCGCCGACCCCTTGCAGCAGCGCCTTGCGCTCGCCGGTCATGGGGTTCCAGACCTGGATGGCGTTGCGGGTGCCGCCGGCTGTCGCCACCAGCGAGCCGTCGGCATTGCCGGCGCCAGCAAAGACCGTGCCGTCATGGCCGTTATAGTCGAGCAGTTGCTCGCCGCTGTCGATATTCCAGACCGCCGAGCGATGCTTGTCGGCGCAGCGATAGCTGCATGACGCAACAAGCCGCGAACCCGTGGCGAAGCTCAGAGCGCCGATCTGGAAATCCTGCTTCGGCATGGCGCGGACGAATTTGCCGTCGCTGGCCCGCCAGAGCTGGACGTCACCGTCCTTGCTGCCAGTGGCAAACAGGCTGCCATCCAATGACACGGCGAGTGCGGCGACGCCGACATCCCGCAGCGGTTCGGCCTCGGTCGGCAAGGCGATTTCCTCAGCCTTGGCCACATCCCAGAGCCTTATGCCGTTGTCGGTGGTCGTCGCCACCAGCCGGGTTCCCGCAGCGGCGAAGGCGAGCTTTTCCACACGCCAGGAATCGGCATCGAGTTTTTCCGCCAGCGTCCAGCCCGACGCGGATTTGTCGTCCGCCCGCCAGAGGTAGACGAAACCATCGCCACCGCCGGCGGCGAGCGTGTTTCCGTCGGGTGAAAAGGCGACATCATAGATGGCATAGTCGGCGGCCTTGAGCACGGTTTTGATCTTGCCGGTGGCGAAATCGAACAGCCTGATATCGCCATAAGGGGCCTTGTCGCCGATGCCGGCGCCGAAATAACCGCCGGCGGCGATCGTCTTGCCATCCGGCGACACGGCAATCGCAAAGACCTTGCCGTCATTGCCATTGCCAAGATAGCCGCGAATGGTGCGCAGCGTCACCCCGCTCTGCCAGTCCCAGATGCGGATGGTCTTGTCGTCAGATGCGGAGACCAGTTCCTCGCCGTCCGGCGTGAAGGCAAGGTCGGTGACCCTGGCGCTGTGGCCGCCGGTGTTGAGATCGAGGTGGAAATCGAGGTCCTCGGCACCGGCGGTTGACGTTAACGCCAGAAGACCGACCAGGATTAGCCACCGGATAGCACGCAAGGGATGGGAGCTGCCCGGCACCTTGTTGCGCCGCTATTTGGAGTCGGCGGGCGGCGCCGACCCGTGACGCACATAATTCTCGATCGCCTGGGCATAACTGGCGGAACCGGCCTTGCGCTCTTTTTCGATGTAGCCGGCAAAATAGCTCCAGAACGACACCGCATAGTCGCGGAAATAGGCATCGGCGACATCGCGCGAACAGAGCTTGCCCTCAACGCAGATGGAGAGACGATTGAGGAAATAGACGATGCGATCAAAATTGTCGTTGAAATCGGCGATCGGCATGGTGCCGCCGCCGGCAGTCATCGCCTCAATGCCAATGCGTTGCCGGAAGACCCGTTCCTCGGTCGGCGACGGCGTGGCGCTGAGCAGATTGTCGTATTTGGCGTTGAGCGACGAGAGGCGCTCCTTGAGCGCGCGCTGCGCCTGCTGAAAATCCTTGCTTTCCCAAAGCTCGACCAGCGACATCGTCTGCTCGACGCGCTTCTGTTCCTGGTTTGCCAGAAACTGGAAGACCGAGAAGCCCAAGGTGAAGACGATCGCCAGGCGCACGGCGAGACCCGACCAGGCATAGATCAGCATGCGCCAGTCGCGGTCGGTGAACGGGTTGGCTTCCTTCTTGATCTCGTGACTGCTCGGCCACGGAAAGCCTTCGGTGGTTTCGGGCAAGGTCGCCGGCTTCTTGGCCGGTGCCGGCGCCGATGTGGCTGGCGATTTTTGCGTTGCAGTGCCCCCCGGCTTTTTCATCCGCAGCTGTCCAGTTGGATAATGGCGGTGGGATCGAGCACGATGCCGGGTGTCTCCAGCTTCTTTTTCAGGCAATCGAGCTGCGTGCGCGAAATCATGAACTGCACGTCCGGTTCGGCAGCCGCCTTGCTGGGTGACGGCAAGGGCTCGACCACGCCGCGCGAGGCGCAGCTGGAGAGATCGACGACAACGGCCGTGTTGCCGGTCTTGGCGATCTGGTCGTACTGGTCGAGAAAGCAGGTGGCGAGCTCGGAGTTGGTGACGATCTGCTTGGCGCACAGGCCGCAATTCCCGTCCGCCGAGGCGCTGGCAACCAGCAACAGGCTTCCGGCAAGGCCGGCCGTCGCTGCACGCCAGGAGAGCACGGGGATAGTCACTGATGTCCTCATCTGTTGCATTCAGCCGCGGCGCATAGAAGTGTCGCGAGCCGGGAATGTTCATATATCACGCCGGCAAGAGCCGGCGAAGCGATGTCAGGTCAGGCGCGGGGCACCGTCTCCATCGGGAAGATCATCACCGCGCCTTTGGGACCGCTCTTGTCGGCAAGCCGCATCACCGAGCGCGTCACCGGCGCCATGCCGATGTCGGCCAGCATGTCGGAAAAACCAGGCGTTCCCGATGCGGCACGCGTCACGGCGCGCACGCCTTCCTGGGCAAGAAAGCTCAGATCCTCTTTCTCGCTCTGCGGCGGCGCCTCGGTCAGCACGGCAATCATGCGCTCCATGCCGAAGCTGGTGTCGGTGAAGGCGAGCAGCCCTTCCTTCAGGCCCTGATCGGCCTGCTGGTTGATCGGCGCCAGCCGCTCGGCGACGATATGGGTGATCGAATAGTCGCTGCCGATGTAGAGCACGTTGATGTCGACGAACTCGTCGGACCCGTTCTTGGCCGCAATGTGTACCTGATCGCCCGGCGAAACGCGCGGCACCGTCGAGGATTCGATCGGCTCCAGCACATCGCTGTCCTGGCGCTTGATCAGGAACTGGACGCTGACCTCGTCCGGCCGGTAGTCGGACGCCGCGGCGAGCCGCGACAGGCCGGTGGCGCGGAAGATCGTGGTCAGGTTCTTGGCTGTGTTTTCCGCAAGCTTGTCGCGGCCATTCTGGTGGATGACGATGCGCGGCGGCTTGCTGCCGTCCTTCAAGCTGATGTCGCCGGACGCCGGCAGGAACCACAGCGCCGGTTCGTCGCTGGCGTTGGCGGCAGCGCCGTCCATGGATTTTTCGCGCAGCACCGCAAGCCGCAGATCGGCGCTCTTGCCGGGCTCGACCAGCGCGATGTGGAAGCCGGACTTCGGCTTCGCCACCAATTCGTCCAGAACCGAATTGACCAGCTCGGTTTCTTTATCGAGCCCTGCGGTCGGCGCCGGCTTTGCCACCAGCAGCTTGTAGTCGACTGCGAGTTCGGCAACGCGCGCATAGGCGCCGGCGGGCACCGCCGTCGGCGCAAGCGCCGGCTTGCCGTCGAATTCGACCGGTGCGAGCTGGCTTTCGAGGTTTTTTGCCAATTTCACTTCGAGATAGCCGACGGCGTCGGAGAGCTTCGACAGCGCCGAAGGCAAAATGGCGAGCTTGCTGCCGGGGGTCAGACCCTGCAGCAGCCCGGCGCCGATCGCGACATCGCCGTCCTTGACGGCAATCGGCCATTGCATGACGGCGTCGGTCTTGTCGGTGCCGAACACGCGGGCGTCCAGTTCGCCCTCGAACAGGGGCGTCGGCCTTGTGCGGCCGTCGGCCGAATATTGCTGCAGCACGGCCTGGCCGAGCTGGCGATAGGTGACGTTGGGGTTCTCGGCCAATTTCGACAGGATGGTGAAGGTGAACAGGCCGAAGCGCGGCGCGTCGGGCGTGCCCTTGGGCAGCGGCATTTCCGGCGTCGTCTCGACCGTCTGCGCGGCATAGAAGGCGACCAGCTTGCCCCTGGCGATCGGCTCTGCGCCGGTCGGCGTCAGGTTGAAGGCCGGCTTGCGGCCGCCATTCTCGTCGAAACCGCGCGATGCGCTTGCCGAGATGTCGTCATAGGCCTTCACCGCCGCTGCTCTCGCCGCGTTGTCGCCGCCGACGAGGTCGGCGAACTCGACCTTGCGCTCCAGTTCGTCATCGACTTCCGCGGCGCGCGTCGCGGTGCCCGAATGGCAGCAGTCGAACACCACCCAGACAAAGGCGCCCTTGTCGCGGATGGCGTCGAGTGCGGCGCCGACCTCGTTGTCGACCAGCGCGTTCGGCACGCCCTCTTCGCGGTTGATCCATTTGTCGATATCGGACGGCAGGAAAATCTCGTCGAGGCCGTCGGTCTCGTCACCGGCCTTGGCTTGCGGCTGCTGGGCGCCGTGGCCCGACAGATGCAGATAGACGAAATCGTCGCGTTGCACCTTGCCGGCGAGGTCGGCAAGGGCGGCCTTGATCGCCGCATGCGTCGGCGGGCCGTTGGCGCCTTCGACGTCCTTGGCGAGCAGGATCACATTCTCGGCCGAGAACTTCACCGGATCGGGCGTGTTCTTCAGGAGATAGTCGCGCACCAGGCCGGCATCGTTCTTCGGCCCGATCAGCC
Organism: Mesorhizobium sp. M0615; assembly: GCF_040320805.1. Lineage (NCBI taxonomy): Bacteria > Pseudomonadati > Pseudomonadota > Alphaproteobacteria > Hyphomicrobiales > Phyllobacteriaceae > Mesorhizobium > Mesorhizobium sp. M0615. The sequence goes on from NZ_JAMYQI010000008.1 coordinate 302,652, forward strand.
AGTTCTTCTGCGGCAGGTTCGGATAGTCGGTGCAGGCAACCAGCAGCGCGTGATAGGTGCGCGAGGCGGCGAGAGCGCGGAACGAAACCGTACCGGCAGCCACAAGCGCCGACGTGCCGACGAGCAGCGTCCGTCGTGTCAGTTTGATCATAATTGCTTCCCCAAGCCCGATCGAATTTGCAAGTGCGGCACCTTTCGTCGCGAATTTTGTCAGTATTTTGAATGTGGTCGGTGCCGTCAATCGGCGGTGGTGGTCATGGTGTCGATGGCGATAACGGAAACAGTGGCAAAAAGCCTGCTTCATCGCTATCTCAAGAGAATTGAGACCGTCGCATGGCAGAAATGATTTGCGAGCGGCGCTGGATCAAACAGATGGAACGTGATGTCGTCCGAGAACCGCTCCACACTTTTCGGCATCATGCTCTAAACGATCGGAAAACGGGATCATGGCGGCAAGGGATGTGCTGACGAAGAATCAGCTGAGCGTGCTCGAAAAGCTCGAGGCCGCCAGCGGACCGCTCAGCGCCTATACGCTTCTCGACCAGCTGCGCGAGCGCGGTTTCCGCGCGCCGCTACAGGTTTACCGGGCGCTCGACAGCCTGGTGAAGTCAGGCTTCGTGCACCGGTTGGAAAGCCTCAACTCCTTCGTCGCCTGCGCCGAACCGCACGACCATACGCATTCGATGACAGCCTTCGCTATCTGCGACACATGCGGGCAGGTGATGGAGATGTCCGACCATGACGTCGACCATCGGCTGGACGAATGGGTGCGCTCGACCGGGTTTGCTGCGAAGAAGGCGGTGATCGAGTTTCGAGGGACGTGTGCCAAGTGCCTGGCTGAGGCGGCTTAGCTTGCTTCCTACTTGAGCCGAGGCGGTGCGCTATTCTCGAATTCGTTCAAGAATGTCTCATAGACGACGCACCGCGTAGGCCCAGGTGTTAGCTGCTCCATAAGCAGGGGTTTCACCTCGTCGAGCCAAGATAATTTGCCAAGGCCAGACCCGATTTTTGGCAAGGCGATGGATTCTACCCGGTTTTTGTCGGCCCATTTCACAAGCCCGCGAACTGCTTTCCGTAAATAGGGAAGCGTGGCGTGATACATATCTGGCTGGGTTGCCAGATAAATGAAGCCCGGCCGATTGCCGTCTGGCTCCAATGTCCAGATATGACCGCCAATAAACCTGCCGGTCCGAGCATATTTCTTGAACGCAGCCTGCACATTCGGCCACTTTTTCGAAATCTTCAGCGCAAGTCCGGTGCCAAGGCCCTCTTGATTGCCCTCTGCCACGCCTTGAGCGATATAGCTTTCCTTGGCGGCCAGCAGGTCTCCCGTGACAAAGACAATCATCGCACCTTCAATGCGCCTCGTCCCAGTTGTTCGCCGCCCGCGCATCGACATGCAGCGGCACCGACATCGAGATGGCCGGCATCGGCGCGTTCTCCATCACCCTGCGCACCACGGGGATCGTCGCCTCGACTTCCGCTTCAACCGTCTCGAAGATCAATTCGTCATGCACCTGCAAGAGCATGCGGGCGGACAGGCCGGCCTTTTCCAGCGCCTCGTCCATATGCACCATGGCGCGGCGGATGATATCGGCAGCGGTGCCTTGCAGCCTGGCGTTGATCGAGGCGCGCTCGTTGAAGGCACGGATCGACGGGTTTGACGACCGGATCTCAGGATAGTGGATGCGGCGGCCGAAGATGGTTTCGACGAAGCCATGTTCGCGCGCATAGGCCTTTGTTGCCTCGATATAGTCGCGGATGCCGGGGAAACGCTCGAAATACTTCTTGATGTAGGCGCCGGCCTCCTCGCGCGGGATCGACAGCTGGTTGGCGAGCCCAAAGGCCGAGATGCCGTAGATGATGCCGAAATTGATCGCCTTGGCGCGGCGGCGCACTTCGGACGGCATGCCTTCGACCGGCACGTTGAACATTTCCGAGGCGGTGATGGCGTGGATGTCGGCGCCATCGGCGAAGGCCTGCTTCAACTGCGGGATCTCGGCGACGTGGGCAAGCACGCGCAGTTCGATCTGGCTGTAGTCGGCCGAGACCAGTTTCTGGCCCTTGTCGGCGATGAAGGCCGTCCTGATCTTGCGTCCCTCCGCGGTGCGCACCGGGATGTTCTGCAGATTGGGATCGGAGGAGGACAGCCGGCCCGTCGTCGTTGCGGCCAGCGCATAAGATGTGTGCACGCGCCTGGTGTCGGGATGGATGAAACCGGGCAGCGCGTCGGTGTAGGTCGATTTCAGCTTGGTCAGCTGACGCCAGTCGACGATCTTGCGCGGCAGTTCGTGGCCTTCGGCGGCGAGGTCTTCCAGAAGCTGCGCGGAGGTCGACCATTGCCCGGTCTTGGTCTTGGAGCCGCCGGGCAGGCCCATGCGGCCGAACAGGATGTCGCCGAGTTGCTTTGGCGACCCGATGTTGATGCGCTCGCCGACAAGGCCGTAGATTTCCTCTTCCAGCCGTGCCGCGCCTTGCGCCAGCTCGCCGGAGAGCCGCGACAGAATCTGGCGGTCGACGGAGATGCCGCGCTGCTCCATACGCGCCAGAACCGGCACCAGCGGACGCTCCAGCCGCTCATAGACCGAGACCAGGCCCTTGGCGGCCAGCCGCGGCTTCAGCACCTGCCATAGCCGCAGCGCTACGTCGGCATGGCCGGCGGCGTAGGCGGTCGCCCGGTCGATGTCGACCTGCTCGAACCCGACCGAGCTTCTGCCGGAACCGGCGAGATCCTTGAGCGGCGTCGTGGCATGGCCGAGCCATTTGTCGGCAAGCGAGGACAAAGTGTGGTGGCCGGTGCCGGCGTCGAGCACATAGGAAATCAACATCGTGTCGTCGAAGGGTGCGATATCGATGCCGTGGCGGCTCATGACGACGATGTCGTATTTGGCGTCCTGGGCGATCTTGAGCACCGATTTGTCTTCCAGCAGCGGCTTCAGCAGCGCCAGCGCCTCGCGGACCGGAATCTGGTTCTCCAGCGTGCCGCCGCCGAGCAGGTCGCCGGCGCCGCTCTTGTGGGCGAGCGGCACATAGGCGGCGCGGCCGGGGCCGATCGCCAGGGAGAAACCGATGAGGTCGGCCAGCATCGGATCGGAAGACGTGGTTTCGGTGTCGAAGGCGACGATCCCGGTCTCCTTGGCTTGGGCCAGCCAGGTCTTGAGCGTCGCCGTGTCGCGGATGGCGACATAGGCGGCGGGATCGATTTTGGCCGCAGCGGCCGTTTCCAGGCGAAGTGCGGCAAGCAGCGAAGGGGCGTCGCCGGCCCTGGCGGTTTCGGTTTTGGCTTCATCCTGTGTTGCCGCAGGCGCCGCTATGCCGGAACCGACATCGGGGCCGTGCGCGGTGTCGGCGCGCTCGACGGTGACGGCGACAGCCTGCACATCGCCGGCTTCGGTGCTGGTCGCTTCAGCAACGCGCCGGGTCAGCGAGGTGAATTCCATGGTTTTGAGAAAGCCGATCAGCTTCGGCCCATCCGGCGCATGCAGCACGAAATCGTCGAGCCCGTCGGTCACCGGCACGTCGTTCTTCAGCGTCACCAGCTGGCGCGATATGCGCGCCTTGTCGGCATTGGCGATGATGGATTCGCGCCTCTTGTCCTGCTTGATCTCGCTGGCCCGGACGAGCAGCCCGTCAAGGTCGCCGAACTGTTCCAGAAGCTGCGCCGCCGTTTTCGGCCCGATGCCGGGTACGCCCGGCACATTGTCGACGGAGTCGCCGGTCAGCGCCTGCAGGTCTATCATCTTTTCCGGCGGCACGCCCCATTTCTCGATGACTTCGGGGATGCCGATCTGGCGGTCCTTCATCGGGTCGTACATGCCGACCGTGGGTCCGACCAGCTGCATCAGATCCTTGTCAGAGGAGATGATAGTGGTGTCGCCGCCGGCCTCGCACGCCAGCCTGGCATAAGTGGCGATGAGGTCGTCGGCCTCGTAGCCTTCGATCTCGATGCAAGGCAGGTTGAAGGCCACGGTTGCCTGGCGGATCAGACCGAATTGCGGGATCAGGTCTTCGGGCGGTGCGTTGCGGTTGGCCTTGTATTCCGGGTAAAGATCATTGCGGAAGGTTTTCGACGAATAATCGAAAATGACCGCTAAATGCGTCGGCACGATGCCTACATCGGTGTTGCGGGCGTCCTGCATCAGCTTCCACAACATGTTGCAGAAGCCGGAGACCGCGCCGACCGGCAGCCCATCGGATTTGCGGGTCAGCGGCGGCAGCGCATGATAGGCGCGAAAGATGTAGCCGGAGCCGTCGATAAGGAAGAGATGGTCGCCTTTTTTCATGCCGGCAGGGATAGCGCGGCAGGACGGCGCGGTCCATGGCAAAGGCGGGCTTCCAACAGGTGTTGCGGCGACATGCTGACAGAGCCTGCCTGCCGATAGGTCCTGCTGCTGTTTGCCTCGGCGCTCACGGCTATGTTACAAAAGTGTAATTTTTGTGCCCTTGAAACGCCACGATCCGAGACACAAATAAAGGTCATCGGCAGTTTTCGCCGAGTCCGGAGCAAGGCCCGTCCCCCGCCTATCCCGGACAATTGCGGCAGCCTATCCCCCCTCTCCGGGCTGCCGCATCGTTTCGAGTAAAAGACCGCCGTGGTTCCCCTCCACCACGGCGGTTCTTTTTTGCCTTCTGACAAGTGTTTACGGTCCGTGGTCCAACGATCGCGGGCTTTTCGTTTTGATGCGCTGCCTTTACGGTCCCGGCACCGAAAAGAAAGGCCCGCAGTAATGTCCACCATTTCCTCCGTCCTCGACCGTCTCGACAAAAATCTCGACCAGAGCCTGGAGCGCCTGTTCGGCCTGCTCCGCATCAAGTCGATCTCCACCGATTCAGACTATGCCGCCGACTGCCGCAAGGCCGCCGAATGGCTGGTGGCGGACCTCAAGCTGATCGGCTTCGACGCTTCGGTGCGCGACACGCCGGGACACCCGATGGTGGTTGCGCACCATGAAGGCCCCGCCGGTTCGCCGCATGTGCTGTTTTATGGCCATTACGACGTGCAGCCGGTCGATCCGATCGAGCTTTGGGAGAACGACCCGTTTGCGCCGGCGGTCAAGGAGATCGAGCCCGGTCACAAGGTAATCACCGGCCGTGGCTCGGCCGACGACAAGGGGCAGCTGATGACCTTCGTCGAGGCCTGCCGCGCCTGGAAGCAGGTGCATGGCAATCTGCCCTGCCGCATCACCATCCTGTTCGAGGGCGAGGAGGAGTCCGGTTCGCCGTCGCTGAAGCCGTTCCTCGAGGCCAATGCCGATGAGCTCAAGGCCGATTTCGCTCTGGTCTGCGACACCGGCATGTGGGACCGCGAAACGCCGTCGATCTGCGTTTCGCTGCGCGGAATGGTCGGCGAGGAGGTCACCGTCAAGGCCGCCGATCGCGACCTGCATTCGGGCCTCTATGGCGGCGCCGCCGCCAACCCGATCCGCATCCTGGCGAAAATCCTCGCCGACATCCATGACGAGAACGGCCACATCACCATTCCCGGCTTCTATGACGGGGTCGAGGAAACGCCGTCGCAGATCCTGAAATCATGGGAAACTCTGGGCGAGACCGCCGAAACCTTCCTCGGACCGATCGGCCTCTCGATCCCGTCGGGCGAAAAAGGCCGCTCGGTGATGGAACTGACCTGGGCGCGGCCGACGGCCGAGTTCAACGGCATCATCGGCGGCTACACCGGCAAGGGGTTCAAGACGGTGATCGCGGCGGAAGCGTCGTCGAAAATCTCCTTCCGCCTCGTCCATAAGCAGGACCCCGAGAAGATCCGCGCCGCGTTCCGGGAATTCGTCAAGGCGCGCATTCCCAGGGACTGTTCGGTCGAATTCCACCCGCATGGCGGCGGGCCGGCAATTCAGCTTTCCTACGACTCGCCATTCCTGGCCAAGGCCAAGACTGCGCTGTCGGATGAATGGCCGAAGCCAGCGGTGACGACCGGCAGCGGAGGCTCGATACCGGTGGTCGGCGACTTCCAGACCTATCTCGGCATGGAATCGCTGCTGGTCGGGTTCGGGCTCGACGACGACCGCATCCACTCGCCCAACGAGAAATACGAGCTGACCTCCTTCCACAAGGGCCAGCGCTCCTGGGCGCGCATTCTCGATGCGCTGACGCGCTGAGGAGGCTGGGAAGTTTTCTTGTTGATTTTTCAGCGGATCGCGGCGAGGACGAGTTACGCCGCGATCCGGAGACAACTATGCCCGACATCCGCTTCCACAAGAACGATCTGCCCGACCTCGCCCACTACAATGTCGACGCGGTGGCCATCGATACCGAGACGCTGGGGTTGAACCCGCACCGCGACCGGCTTTGCGTGGTGCAGATCTCGCCCGGCGATGGCTCGGCCGACGTGATCCAGATCGCGCCCGGCCAGAAGAAAGCGCCGAACCTCGTCAGCCTGCTCCGCAACCGCGGCATATCGAAACTGTTCCACTACGGCCGTTTCGACCTCGCCGTGCTGTACAATGCCTTCGGCGTCATGCCGGAGCCGGTGTTCTGCACCAAGATCGCCTCGCGGCTGACCCGCACCTATACCGACCGGCACGGCTTGAAGGACATCTGCTTCGAACTGCTTGGCGTCGGCCTGTCGAAGGCGCAGCAATCGTCGGACTGGGCGGCCGAGACCCTGTCGCCCGAACAGCTCGAATATGCCGCTTCCGACGTTCTCTATCTGCACCGTCTGCGCGAGGTGCTGGCTGGACGCCTGGCGCGGGACGGGCGCACCAAGGAAGCCGACGCCTGCTTCCGCTTCCTGCCGACGCGTGCCAAGCTCGATTTGATGGGTTGGGACGAAGAGGATATTTTTGCCCACAGCTGATGGCCTTCGGATAACGCTTCCGGCAGCCTTGCAACCAGACACGCGTCGTGGCGTTCTGTCGACTCAATGAGGGGGATGACGTGGCAGACCGCAAACCGATAGCGACCGCCCCGACGGATGGATCCAAGGTCACTGTTCTGTGGAAGGACGGCGCCGGCGTCGTCAGCGAATCCGTCGGGCAATATCGCGACGGCGCCTGGTGGGTCTACACCGACAGCGATACCCAGAAAAAGGTCGACCCGACCAGCTGGCGGCCAGTCTCCAGCGACGATGACGACGATCAATGAGCGCCGCTGGCGGGTGCAACTGCTTTCGCATAGCCTGAAGTCCTTGATATCGAGGCCGATTCGGGGTCTTCCGCTCCGTAGCCTCTCTTCCTGGAGGAACGCGTCATGGGCATCGAAAGCCTTCTCATCTTCATCATCATCGGCGCCATTGCCGGCTGGCTCGCCGGCCTCATCGTCTCGGGCTTCGGCTTCGGCCTGATCGGCAACATCGTCGTCGGCATTATCGGCGCCCTCATCGCCGGCTGGCTATTTCCAAGGCTCGGCTTCGCTATCGGAGGCGGCATTCTGGCTGCCATCATCAACGCAACGATCGGCGCCGTCATCCTGCTGGTGCTGGTCAAGGTTCTGAAGCGAGCGTGACGCTCGAAGTTTTTACTGAACGCAATTCCTCAGCGGAAAGCCTGCGCTTTCCTGGGATTGCTCCAAAAGGAGCGCGCCGTGAAACAGAACACTCTCTATCTCCTTGTCGGCGCGCTCGTTGTCGTGGTCATCGCGCTCGGTGCATATGTCTATCACGAACAGACTAAGCCCAAGGGCGTCGAACTGAAGATCGACGACAAGGGCATTTCGATCCAGCAGAATTGAAATATTCGGGGTAGCCAGGGCCTCTGCCTTTTGCGGCAGACAGGCCGCGAGGATGCGCCTTTCGGACCCAGTTGGCGGCAGCGGATTTTAGAAATTCTTAAGGAATCTGAAAAGGGTGCATAAACCCTGCTTTAACGCGCCCTTAAACCGCCGCATCTACCCTCCAACCCGAGCGCCATTGACACCGGGAAGACAGCGCAACGCATGGCGAACCGCAGAGATAGTCGCATCGAACCCAGCTTCGAGGGATCGCCAAAGGCGAAATCCGCGGCCGGTTTCTCGGTGAACGAGGAGGATCGCGTCGTGCCGGGCAATCGCAAATCCTCCACGGCGCGCAAAACCTCCAGAGCAAAATCATCCTCACGCGGCCGGCGCGGCAAACCCCGGCGCGGGCTGTTCGGCGTGATGGCCCGGATGTTCTACTGGTGCTTCGTGCTCTGCATCTGGGGCGGCATCGCGGTGGCCGGCATTGTCGTCTATTACGGCGCCAAGATGCCGGCGGCGACCACCTGGTCCATCCCCGACCGTGCCCCCAACATCAAGATCGTCTCGGTCGACGGGCAACTGCTTGCCAACCGTGGCATGAGCGGCGGGGAGGCGGTCGGCCTGCACGAAATGTCGCCTTATATTTCCGAAGCCGTCATCGCCATCGAGGACCGCCGCTTCTATTCGCATTTCGGCATCGACCCGATCGGCCTGTCGCGCGCCATGGTGACCAATGTTCTGGGCCGGCGTTTCTCGCAGGGCGGCTCGACGCTGACCCAGCAGCTGGCCAAGAACCTGTTCCTGAAGCCCGACCGCACGCTGGAGCGCAAGGTGCAGGAAGTGCTGCTGTCGCTCTGGCTGGAGCACAAGCATAACAAGGACCAGATCCTCGAAATGTACCTCAACCGGGTTTATTTCGGCTCCGGCGCCTATGGCGTCGAGGCGGCCTCGCGTCGCTATTTCGGCAAGAGCGCACGCGATGTCACTCTGTCGGAGGCGGCCCTTCTCGCCGGCCTCTTGAAGGCGCCGTCGCGACTGTCGCCGGCGCGGGATCCGAAGGCGGCGGAGGAGCGCTCGCAACTGGTGCTGGCCGCCATGCGCGACGAAGGCAAGATCAGCGCCAAGGAACTGGCCTCGGCGATGAGCGCGCCGGCAACGCGCGCGCCATCCTATTGGACCGGCTCGGAAAACTATGTCGCCGACACCATCATGGAAGAATTGCCCGATTTGATTGGTGACGTGCGCAGCGACATCGTCGTCGACACCACCGTCGACCTCAACCTGCAGAAGCTCGCCGAACAGTCGATCCGCCGGCTGATCGACGAGAGCGGCAAGAAGCTCAATGTCAGCCAAGGCGCGCTGGTCTCGATCGACAATTCCGGCGCCGTGCGCGCCATGGTCGGCGGCTACGACTATTCGACCAGCCAGTTCGACCGCGCCTCCGAAGCACGCCGCCAGCCGGGCTCGGCGTTCAAGCCGTTCGTCTATATGGCCGCGCTGGAAGCCGGCCGCACGCCCGACAGCGTGCGCAACGACGCACCGATCAAGATCGGCAAGTGGACACCGGACAATTACGGCGGCAAGTATTTCGGCAAGGTGACGTTGGCGACCGCTTTGGCGAAGTCGCTGAATTCCGTCGCGGCACAGCTGACCATGGAGGTCGGCCCCGACGCGGTGGTCGAGGCGGCGCACCGCATGGGCATCCAATCCGATCTGATCGCCAACACTTCGATCGCGCTCGGCACTTCGGAAGTGACGCCGCTGGAGCTGACATCGGCCTATGTGCCGTTCGCCAATGGCGGCTACAAGCCCGACATCCATTTCATCCGCCGCATCACCACGACCGAAGGCAAGGTGCTCTATGACGACAATGGCGGCAGCGCGCCGCGCGTCGTCAAGCAGAACATTGTCGGCATGATGAACTCGATGATGACCGGCACGGTCGAGATCGGCACGGCCAGGAAGGCGGCCTTCGCCTGGCCGTCGGCCGGCAAGACCGGAACCAGCCAGAATTCGCGCGACGCCTGGTTCGTCGGCTACACCGCAAACCTCACCACCGGCGTGTGGTTCGGCAATGATGACGGCACGCCGATGAAGAAGGTCACCGGTGGCGCGCTGCCGGCACAGGCCTGGCACGAGTTCATGGTGGCCGCGCATGAAGGTGTGCCGGTCCGGCCGCTGCCCGGCACCTGGAAGTCGACGCCGCCCGACACCATCGTGCCCGACGATATTCCGTCAGTCGATAACAATCAGGCGGCGCCGTTGCCTGCCGTGGCCGTCAGCCGTTCTGAGCCTGCCGCCGCGCCGGCACCTGCTGCTGTACCCGCACAAGCACCGGTCCGCCGTCCGGCCGAAACCGTCGATGCCGACGGTTTCAACATGCCGGGCGACGGCGGCACCACGGCCTCGATCAAGCATCCGGTACCGCCGGGCAGCGTCGGCGGCCCCACCAAGAAGCGGAAAACCTCAATCCTGGATATTCTCGGCGGCGGCTGAGCGACTCGTCATTCTGGCTTCAAACCAATGGCGAGCTGGCAATCCGTTCCTCATATGAGAGCTGCGGTGACAATTCGGCCTCTCGCCACCTCCGCGGCATTCGGCTACATCTCCGGCCGGAGTGACAGACATGGCTGAGACCGACACCAGAAAAACCATCGTGCTGACCGGAGCCAGCCGCGGCATCGGCCATGCTACGGTCAAGCGCTTTTCGCGTGAGGGCTGGCGGGTCATCACCTGTTCGCGCCAGGCTTTTGCCGAGGATTGCCCGTGGCCAGCCGGCCCAGAGGACCACATCAAGGTCGATCTCGCCGACCAGGAGGATGTCGGCATCGCCGTCTCGGAGATCCGTCACCGGCTGGAAGCGCATGGCGGGCAATTGCACGCGCTGGTCAACAATGCCGGCATTTCGCCGAAGCTCAAGGACGGCAACAGCCGCATGGATTCGATCGACACGCCGATGCATGTCTGGCGCGATGTGTTCCAGGTGAATTTCTTCGCGCCGATCATGCTCGCGCGTGGTCTCTTCAAGGAGCTTGCGGCAGCAAAAGGTTCGATCGTCAACGTCACCTCGATCGCCGGCACGCGCGTGCATCCTTTCGCCGGCACCGCCTATGCGACCTCGAAGGCGGCGCTCGGTTCGCTGACGCGCGAGATGGCGCATGATTTCGGCCCGCACGGTATCCGCGTCAATGCGATTGCGCCGGGCGAGATCGACACCGCGATCCTGTCGCCGGGCACCGACAAGATCGTCGAGACGATCCCACTCAGGCGCCTTGGCGCCACCTCGGAAGTCGCCGACATCATCTTCTTCCTGTGCTCGCAGCAGGCGTCCTATGTGACGGGCTCGGAAATCCACATCAATGGCGGCCAGCACGTCTGAGCACTGAAAGACTGCTCATTCGGCGATGGTGAGAACAGCCTTGCCGCTGAAGCTGCGCTGGCGCAGGGCCTCCAGGGCCTGGGTGATGTCTGTCCACGGCACGGTCATGGACACACGGGTTTCCAGCCGGCCAGCCGCGACCAGAGCGAGCAGCGAGGCGATGTCCGCGCCAATTGCTGGACCGGATGTGTAGTAGGCGAAAGTCTGAAGCCTCGCTCCCTCATGGCCCGGAACGAACTGTCTGAAGCTAACCGGCGTGAGTTCGCCGCTGCTCGAACCGAACATGACGATGGTGCCGCCGGGGGCGACGCGTTCGATGGCATGGGCGAGGCTTTGGCCGCCGACCGACTCGGTGATCAGAGAGAATGGCCCTTCGGCCAGTTCGATCGACTCGGCGAGTTCGTGAGCACCAAGACCGCGGAGATCCTCGGCGTGCCGGGCGGCGGCGATTGCAGTCACCGCGGCGCCTTGCTCGCGGGCGATCTGGATCTGGAAACGGCCGACCGCGCCGCTGGCGCCGGTGATCAACACCTGCTGTCCCGCGAGGTCGCCGCCATGGCGCAAGACCCTGAGCGCCGTCGTGCCCGCGACCGGAAGCGTGGCGGCGGACCCGAAGCTGACCTCGTCCGGGACGACGGCGAGACGGTCGGTCGGAAGGGCGACCCGTTCGGCCCAGCCGGCCTCGTCGACCAAAGCCACAACCCGGGCGCCGACGGCAGGCCCGGAGCCATCGGCTGCCGCCCGCTTGATCACTCCAACCACGTCCTGGCCAGGTATCCAGCCTTCCGGGCGTATGGTGAGCAGGCGCAGTTCACCGCGGTTCAACGAGGTAGCGTGGACTGAGACAAGCGCTTCGTTGGGGAGGGGCCGAGGGTCCTCGACCTCGGCAAGACTGATCCGGGTAGTGCTGTCGGGAGAGATGACAAGCGCGCGCATGGGAAGCCTTCCTGACGATTTGTGACATGCCAGCCACGAACCGGAGCCTATCGACTTCCCGCATCAAAAAATTTAGCTATCATGGCGAATAGTCGCTAAAAGCGGTCAATTGTGAGACAGCCTCTCCGCTACCCTTGGGTCAATTTCGATGTCGATGATGTGCAGGCACCTGCGATTGCCGTGCGCGTTGACGTTACCGAAACCAAAGCGGAAGTGGCTGCCCATTGGCATCGGAAGGGCCAGCTCGTCTTCGCGCTCGGCGGTGGCGTCACCTGCCGCGTGCCCAGCGGTCTGTGGATGGTGCCGCCGCATTGCGGGGTGTGGATTCCCGGTGGCATGGAACACAGCAATATCGCGACGGCCAATGCGCGGATTTTCTTCGTCTATATCGAGCCGGGAGCCGCCGATCTGCCGGACCGGTGCTGCACGCTGTCGATCTCGCCATTGTTGCGCGAACTGATCATCGAGCTGGCCGATCGCGTGGAGGAGGATGAGGCGAGGGACGGGCTCCTGACCACGATCCTGCTCTCCGAACTGCCGCGCATGCCGGTCCAGCAGCTGCATCTGCCGATCTCCGCCGAGCCGCGCTTGCGGCGGATCGCCGATGCGTTGGCGCAAGACCCTGCCGACCGCAGCACGCTTGCAGAGTGGGCCAACCGCGTCGCGCTCTCAGAAAGCAGTCTCGCCCGTCTTGTGGTGAAGCAGACCGGACTGAGCTTCGGCCGCTGGCGCCAGCAATTGCATCTGATCGTCGCCATAAGGGAGCTGGCCTCGGGTGCCAGCGTGCAGCAGGTTTCAGGCGATCTTGGCTATGGCTCCGTCACCGCCTTCATCACCATGTTCAAGAAGGCGCTTGGCAAGCCGCCGGCAAAGTATCTCGCCAGCGTCGCGCACAATGGCGGCTCCGCCTTCGTTGGATGATCGATGCGCCTGTGGCAAGCCTCAGGCCGGGGAGGGCTCAATGGCTTCGGGGCGCGGCATCGGCTTTTGCTCCAGCACTTCTTGCACGATGCCGCGGGCGATCTCGCGTTCGCCCATGATGACGGTGTCGGCGCCGAGCCCCATCAGGTGCTCGACCTCGGCATCGGAATGGGCCCGCGCTATGACGTTGATGCCGGGATTCGCGGCGCGTGCCCTGAGCACGATCTGCCCGGCCTCGAACGCGTTGGGGATGGCAAGGATCAAGCGTTTGGCCCCCTGCGGATTGGCGGCGGCAAACACGCCCCCATTGGCCGCATTGCCGGAGACGATTTCGACGCCGTCGTCTCTGAGCCTCGCCAGCGTCTTGTCGGCGTCCTCGATGACCAGGAAGGGCAGCGATGCCTGTTTCAGCGCCGCGCCGACCAGGCTGCCGACGCGGCCGTAGCCGATCAGGATGGTGTGGCCCGAAAGCGTTGTGCGTGGCGGCGGGCCGTCCTCTTTGGCAGCAGCGGCCACCGAGGCCACTTGTCCGGGCTGCGTCGCCGGGCCGACTGGCTTGGCCTCTTCCGGTGGTGCTGCCTTGGCGGCGCGCGCGTCCAGCCACGGCTTCATCCAGTCGAGGGCAAGGAACATCAGCGGATTGACCAGGATCGACAGGATGGCGCCTGCCAAGATCAGGTCGCGTCCCTGTTCGGGCAACAGTTTCAGCCCGACGCCGAGCTCGGCCAGGATGAAGGAAAACTCCCCGATCTGCGCGAGGCTGGCCGAGATCATCAAGGCGGTTCCCAGCGGATAGCGGAAGGCGATGACGATGACGAAGGCGGCCAGCGACTTGCCGATCACGATGATGGCCAGCGTCGCCAGGATCGGCCAGCCATTGCTCATCAGGCTGAACGGATCGAACAGCATGCCGACCGAGACGAAGAACAGCACCGAGAAGGCGTCGCGCAGCGGCAGTGATTCCTCCGCGGCGCGGTGGCTGAGCTCGGATTCGCTCATGATCATGCCGGCGAAGAAGGCGCCGAGCGCCAGCGAGACGCCGAACAGTTTGGCGGCGCCGAAGGCGACGCCGAGCGCGATCGCCAGAACCGCCAGCCGGAACAGCTCGCGCGAGCCGGTATGGGCGACGTAATGCAGGATCCACGGAATGACCCGGCGGCCGACCACCAGCATGACGATGACGAAGGCGGCGACCTTGGCCAGCGTGAGGCCGACGACGCCCCAGATGCCGTAGCTGGCCGGCAGCGACAAAAGGCTCGCATGGTCATCGACCTGCGGCTGGCCGCCGAGCACGCCGGCCAACGCCGGCAAAAGCACCAGCGCCAGCACCATGGCGAGGTCCTCGACGATCAGCCAGCCGACGGCGATGCGGCCGCGCTCGGTCTCGATCAGCCGTCGCTCCTGCAACGCGCGCAACAGCACCACTGTGGACGCGACGGAAAGCGCCAGGCCGAAGACCAGGCCGGCGCCCATCGACCAGCCGAGCATCCAGGCAAGGCCGGCGCCCAGCGCGGTGGCAAAGCCGATCTGGACGATGGCGCCGGGTACGGCGATGGCGCGGACGGAGAGAAGATCCTTCAGCGAGAAATGCAGGCCGACGCCGAACATGAGCAGGATGACGCCGATTTCGGCCAACTCATTGGCAAGGCCGGCATCGGCGACGAAGCCGGGCGTGTTCGGCCCAACCAGCACGCCGGCGACGAGGTAGCCAACCAGCGGTGGGATGCGAAAGCGGTTGGCGAGCGCCCCGAAGATGAATGCCAGCCCCAGACCGGCGACGATGGTGGCGATAAGGGGCGTGTCATGCGGCATTGTCTATGGAGCGCCTTTCGGGAAATGTCGGGTGTGCGCCGCCCGAAGCCGCCGCCTTTTTCAATATGGTGGAGGGGGTGCGGGCGACGCAACCCGCAAGACGTAAATTGGTGGCGCGAGGGGCTGAAAAAACGAAAGGCGCGCGCAGCGAAACCGCCGCGCGCGCCAATAGCGAATGATCGATGAGCGTCACGCCGCCTGCAGCATGGCCTCGATGTCGATCAGCGGGCGGTTGGTCAGTGTCTTTGGGATCTCCGCCTGCACCTTGTCGGTGACTTCCTTGTGCAATTTCTTGCGCATGGTGCCGAGCACCAGCGGTGGCGCGACCAGCACGATGTCGTCGAAGATGCCGTGATGGGCGAGCTTGTAGAGCCGGTCCGCGATCTCTTCGGCAAAGCGTTCCTTGCCCTGCCGGTGCCAGTCGGTTTCCTCAACCGCGCTGCGATGCACGGAGGGGCCGTCATTGTAGCGGCCGGGACTGTCGCTGCCTTGTTCGCGCGTTGCCGGATTGTCCTGTTTCATCTCCTGGAAGAGCTGCAGGTTCGGATAGAGATTGTCGCCCTCGTTCTTCAGGAACAGCGCTTTCTCGCCATCGGCCACCATGACCAGAAGGCCATGTTTCAGGTTGATCTTGCTCATTTGCGGGCTCCTGTTTGAAGGTTCAAATCCAGCCGACGATTGTCTGTTACGGCAGGGGCAGAACGCGTGGCGAAGCGGGAACGTTCCACTTCGTTCGCCGAGATCGCACGCAGCCATATCAAGCCCGATCTATCGTCCATCGGAGCAATGTCCGAGGTGACGGCTTTAATCTACTAGATTGGTAGAATTCAGAAAAAATAATTTTGCAGCTTGGCCGGCTCCCGGATAAAAGAGCCGCAGAACGAGGCCTGCGGTAGCAGCTTGAATCCGCCTGGTATGCGGATGTGGAATATTTTTCTCTTGGCCCTTTGGCTTGCGGAAAAGCGATTGCCTCCCGCAAGGGGATGCGCGAGTGGGTTCCTTCAGCTTTTTCGCGTCCGCGCCTAAAACTGCCGAATTGTTCCGGAATCTGTTCGTCATGCCGCACGCCAATCCCAAGCTCACCGCGTTCCCGGTCTTCATGCGGGTCGAAGGCGAAGCCGTGGCCATCGTCGGCGGCGGAGGCGAAGCATTGGCCAAGGCGCGGCTGCTTGGTCAGTCAAGTGCTGTGCTTCGCATCATCGCCGATGTTGCCGACGCCGAATTGCTGAGCTTCATCGCCGCGACCGGCGCCATCCGTATCGACGCCCCCTACGACGCCGCGCATCTCGAAGGCGCGGTCTTGGTGTTTGCCGCCAGCGGCGACGAGACGCTCGACCGCCGCGTCGCCGACGATGCGCGCCGCCTTGGCATTCCGGTCAATGCCGTCGACCGGCCGGAGCTGTGCGATTTCTTCACCCCGGCGCTGGTCAACCGCGCCCCTGTCGCCATCGCCATCGGCACGGAAGGCGCGGGTCCGGTGCTGGCGCAGATGCTGCGCAGCCGCATCGACCGCATGCTGTCGCCGTCGCTCGGGCCACTGGCAGCGCTTGCCGCGTCGTTCCGGGGTGCCGCCGAAAAGCTGCTGCCGAAAGGCAACGCCCGCCGCCAGTTCTGGAGCAGTTTCTTCCAGGGTGCACCGGCGCGCGCCGTCGAAGCCGGCGAGCTTTCGCAGGCGCATGACGCCGCCACCGATCTGTTGCTGTCGAAGGCTCCGGCTTCGGGCCATATCGCCCTGGTCGGCGCCGGGCCAGGTGCTGAGGATCTTCTGACGCTGCGCGCGCATCGGCTTTTGATGGAAGCCGACGTCATCGTCTATGACGCGTTGGTGCCGGAGGCGATCGTCGCCATGGGCCGCCGCGACGCCGAGCGGCTGCCGGTCGGAAAACGCAAGGGATGCCACACCAAGAGCCAGGCCGAGATCAATGCGCTGCTGGTCGAGCTTGGCAGGCAGGGCAAGCGCGTCGTGCGGCTGAAGTCGGGCGACCCGCTGGTGTTCGGCCGCGCCGGCGAGGAGATGGCCGCACTGCGCGATGCCGGCATCGCCTATGATGTCGTCCCCGGCGTCACCGCCGCCTTTGCCGCCGCCGCCGATTTCGAGCTGCCGCTGACGCTGCGCGGCGTCTCCTCGTCGATGGTGTTCACCACCGGCCATGATCTGAAGGGCAATTCGCTGCCGGATTGGGCCAAGCTCGCCATTTCCGGCGCCACCGTCGCCGTCTATATGGGCCGCTCGGTCGCCGCCGAAGTCGCCGGACGGCTGATCGAGGCCGGCCTGTCGCCGGACACGGCGGTTGCCGTGGTCGAGAATGCCAGCTTGCAGAACCGCCGCCGTTTCCACGGCACGCTGGCCGATTTGCCGTCGCTGGAAGCGCGCGCCGATCTGACTGGTCCGGTGATGACCATCATCGGCGACGCGGTTGCCGGCGCCAACTTTGAACGTTCCGAGCCGCTCGCGGCACATAGTCATGAGAGCGCCGCCAATGCGGCCGACGCAGAGGTCGAGCCATGAAGATACTGACCGCAAACCGCCTCTCCGACGGCATCGCCGTCTGGTACGCCGATGGTGGCTGGGCCGAGACGGTCGACCATGCCGACCTTGCCCATGACCAAGCGGCAGAGGACAGGCTGGAAGCAATCGGCGCCAAGGCCAACGCCAACAATCAGGTTGTCGACGTCAATCTGATCGACGCTGAAGTCGTCAATGGCATCGTCGTGCCGGTGCGGCTGCGCGAAAAGATCCGCGCCGCCGGCCCGACCATCCGGGAAGATCTGGGCAAGCAGGCTGCGCGGGCAGCTTAACAAAATACGGGCGGACGCGCCCTGAAAGACGAAACATGTACCGCTACGATGAGTTCGACCACGATTTTGTCCAGGCCCGCGTCGCCGAGTTCAGCGACCAGGTCGAACGCCGGCTGTCCGGCGAGATCACCGAGGATCAGTTCCGGCCGCTGCGGCTGATGAACGGCGTCTACCTGCAGCTGCACGCCTACATGCTGCGCATCGCGGTGCCCTATGGCACGCTGAACAGCGCGCAACTGCGCATGCTCGGCCACATCGCGCGCAAATACGACAAGGGCTACGGCCACTTCACCACGCGCCAGAACATCCAGTTCAACTGGCCGGCGCTGTCCGACATTCCGGCGATCCTGGCCGATCTCGCCAGCGTCGAGATGCATGCCATCCAGACCAGCGGCAATTGCATCCGCAACGTCACCGCCGATCACTTTGCCGGCGCCGCCGCCGACGAGGTCGCTGATCCGCGCCCCTATGCCGAGATCCTGCGGCAATGGTCGTCTGTGCATCCGGAATTCTCGTTCCTGCCGCGCAAGTTCAAGATCGCGGTGACCGGGGCCGAGCGCGACCGCGCCGCCATCCAGACGCATGATATCGGTCTGCATCTGAAGAAGAACGCCGCCGGCGAGCTCGGCTTTGCCGTCTATGTCGGTGGCGGCCAGGGCCGCACGCCGATGGTGGCGCGCAAGATCCGCGACTTCCTGCCGGAAGCCGACCTGCTGTCCTACTGCACGGCGATCCTGCGCGTGTACAACCTCTATGGCCGCCGCGACAACAAGTACAAGGCGCGCATCAAGATCCTCGTCCACGAGACCGGCGTCGGGGAAATCACCCGGCAGGTCGAGGCCGAATGGCAGGAGCTGAAGGACGCCGAGCTGAAGCTGCCGGAAGCCGACATCCGTGCCATCGACGCCTATTTCGCGCCGCCGGCACTGACCGCCCGGCCGGAAGGCGACGCGGCGATCAAGCTGGCGCGGCTCGATTCCAAAAGCTTCTCGGATTGGCTCGACCAGAATGTCGTGACCCATCGCCATCCCGACTATGCCGCGGTGACGATTTCGCTGAAAGGCATCGGCGAGGTGCCGGGCGATGCCACCGACAGCCAGATGGAAGCGGTCGCCGACATCGCCGAGAAATACGCTTTCGACGAATTGCGCGTCAGCCATGAGCAGAACCTGATCCTGCCGCATGTGGCGCGCGCCGATTTGAAAGCGGTCTACGACGCTTTGGTCGACATTGGCCTCGCGACGGCCAATTCCAACCTGATCAGCGATATTATCGCGTGCCCTGGCCTCGACTATTGCGCGCTGGCGACGGCGCGCTCGATCCCGATCGCGCAGGAGATTTCGCTTCGCTTCGCCTCGCTCGAGCGGCAGCGCGAGATCGGCGAATTGAAGCTCAAGATTTCCGGCTGCATCAATGCCTGCGGCCATCACCATGTCGGCCATATCGGTATCCTCGGCGTCGAGAAGAAAGGCTCCGAACTGTACCAGGTGACGCTTGGCGGATCGGCCGACGAGAACACCTCGGTTGGCGAAATCATCGGCCGCGGCTTCTCTTCGGAAGAGATCACGGACGCCATCGAGCAGATCGTCGACACCTATCTCGGCCTTCGGCTCGGTCCCAGTGAACGTTTTATCGACGCCTACCGCCGTGTCGGTCCCGCGCCGTTCAAGGAGGCGCTCTATGCTGGCGAAACCAAGGCCGCTTGACCGCATCGTCGACGTCGACGACAGCATCGCCGCCAAAGCGGCGGGCTTCGACGCGCTGTATGGACATCTGAGCCCGCTCGACATCATCGAACGCGCGGCGAGCGAATTGTTTCATGACGAGATCGCCGCCGTGTCGTCCTTCGGCGCGGATTCCGCCGTCCTGCTGCATATGATCGCCAAGGTCGACCGCACGCTGCCGGTCATCTTTCTGGACACCGGCAAGCATTTCGAAGAGACGCTGGGCTATCGCGATGCGCTGGTCGCCGATTTCGGGCTGACCAACATCAGGGTGATCAAGCCCGAAGACGCGGCGCTCGAGCGGGTCGATCCGACCGGCAATCTGCACCAGAGCAATACCGATGCCTGCTGCGACGTGCGCAAGGTCGAGCCGCTGGCGCGCGGCGTCGCCCCCTTCCGCGCCTGGCTGACCGGCCGGAAGCGCTTCCAGGCGGCGACGCGAGCCGCGCTGCCGGTGTTCGAGGCGGTCGGCCCGCGCGTACGCGTCAATCCGCTGGCGCACTGGACGACATCCGACCAGGCTGACTACATGCGCGCGCATGCGCTGCGCGAAAATCCGCTGGTTGCGTACGGCTATCTGTCGATCGGCTGCTTCCCATGCACGCAGCCGGTGCAGCCGGGCGAGGATGCGCGAAGCGGACGCTGGGCCGGTCATGCCAAGACCGAGTGCGGCATCCATCTGTCGGGACTGGAAGTGTCGCTGACCGACGCATCCCTTTAAGCTATGGTGATATTCAGGTGAGATTGGCCTGCAACGGCGGCTTCCGCTCGGAGGCCGCCGGTTTCGTGTGGACCGGCTTCGCGGACTTCGATTTTGGGGCTTTTAGGAATTTTCGATGACTGAACCGACGACAGCGGAGACCCGCCTCTGGACCCGGACGGGTTTTCGCGAGGACGAGTGGACACATGCCGAAAGTGCGGATGCACTGGCGGGCAATGGCCGCTTCATCCTGCCGTTGCAGGCATTTCTCGGCCTCGATGCCGAAGTGCGGCGCTCGGCCAAGGAGCGGCTTGGCGTCGCGCTGCAGCCCGGCGACCAGCTGGAAAAGATTGTGGATCTGCTCGACCAGCTGTCGCTGGTGGCGCTGGCCTTCCCGGCCTTCAGCGACGGCCGCTCGTTTTCCAAGGGCGAATTGCTGCGCAGCCGCTACCATTTCGAGGGCGCGGTCCGCGCCACTGGCCAGGTGCTCGTCGACCAGCTGCCGCATATGCTGCGCCTCGGCTTCGACGAGTTCGAAATCTCCAACCCGGTTCTGCTGAAGCGCCTCGAAGAAGGCCGCACAGGCGGGCTGGGCCTTTACTATCAGCCGACCGAAGCGTCGGAGCCGAAGGGGCCGAAATACTCCTGGCGGCGCGTTCGCACCAGCTGACGCAGCGGTAATTTCGCCTGTCTTTACAAAGACTGTGATCTCTTGGCTGTCCGGACGGAAGTATCCGCCAGGCGGGAAGCCGCGCTGATCGGCGGCAACACCAATGCAGCGACCATCATGATCGCCGAAAAGGCGGCTGACGTGATCAGGGCTGCAAGGTCCTGATGCGCGAGGAGCGCAAGGCCACCTGAGCAGATCTTCTGGGAGATGCAGCCGCGCCTTTGGTGCGGCGGTTTATTTTTTGTTTTATGCGATCCCGAGGGAAAGCGCTGCGCGGTCTTCCCGGGAAAACCGCTTCACTTTGCTGGAATGCTTTCAGGCCAAGGCCCGCGCTTCGCGAAACGAGACCAGCTTGCGGCGATTCTCGTCCCATAGCGCCAGCTTGACGCAGCGCAGGCTGTCGAGAAGCGTGACGCGGCCGATGCCGCGCAGTTCCGGATAGTCGCGCAGCACTTCCTGCAGCCGGTAGCCCGGCACCTTGGCGGAGAGATGGTGCACGTGATGGACGCCGATATTGCCGGTGAACCAGTTCAGCACCGGCGGCAAATCGTAATAGGACGAGCCGTGCAGGGCGGCACGCTGGAATTCCCACTCTTCGTCCTTCGCCCATTCCGTCTCCTCGAACTGGTGCTGGACGTAGAACAGCCAGATGCCGGCCGATCCGGCGAGGATGACGATCGGCAGATGGACGACCAGGAAAGCGCCGGGGCCGATCCACCAGATGAGCAGGGCCGCGGCAATCGCAATGGCGAGATTGGTGGTCATCGACGACACCCAGGGCGTCAGGCCGCCGCGCATCATGCCGATCGGCAGCCGCTGCTCGAAGATGAACAGCCAGATCGGGCCAAGGCCGAACATCACCAGGGGATGGCGGTAGAGACGATAGGCAAGGCGTCCCCGCCAAGACAGCTGCCGGTATTCAGCAACCGTCAACGTTCTGATGTCGCCCATGCCGCGTTCGTCGAGGTTGCCAGCGCTGGCGTGATGGGTGGCGTGCGCGCGCCGCCAGCAATCGTATGGCGTCAGCGTCAGCACGCCCAGCGCACGGCCGATCCAGTCGTCGGCGGTGCGGTTGGCGAAGAAGGAGCCGTGGCCGCAATCGTGCTGGATCATGAAGATCCGCACCAGAAAACCGGCGGCGGGAAGGATGAGGATCAAGCCCCACCAGTGGCCATAGGAATAGGCAGCCGAAGACAGCGCCCACAGCGTAACGAAAGGAATGAGGGTGATGGCGAGTTCAAGGGTGCTGCGTCGCCGGTCAGGCTTCTTGTAGCGCGCCAGGATCTTCAACCAGGCGCGCTTGCTGTTGGCGGCCGTCTCGGGGGAAATCATGTTCATCAGGAAGCATAGGCGGGGCGTCCCGCTGCCGCAAGGAAAAGCTCACGCAAAATTACTGCGCGTAATTGTCGCGCGATAGCATCGCTATTGACGGCGTTGGCCGCCGGCCATGCTGGCTTCTATGCCGTCCAGCCGGTCGAGCAGGTCCCGGAAACGGGCGGGAATGTCGGCCTCGGTGCGGAAGGCCGGCAAGGTGCGCAAGAAGCGCGTCGTCGCCTCGGTGCCGAACTGGCGCCTGATGTCGGCGGCGAGCTCTTCGCTTCTGTTGCCAGTATTGCGGTCCATTGTCTCAAATCCTGTGTCGGTTTCAAAACTCCTCCAAGCTTTGAATGGTTCCCCATAGCGGGGTATTGGCAAGCAAAGGCTGCCGTTACGGTAAAGTTTGAATTAATTTTGAACGTCCTTGCGCCGCGCAGCAAGTCCGACGGGCAGCCCGCAACATTGCCTGCTGTGGGGCGTCCTCCTGGGTTTGCCCCTTGATTTTTGGCCGCCAAACCTCGATATCGGGCGCAAATCCAAACCATTCGAATGACGGGAAATGGCGATGAGCGACCAGACAAAAGACGAACGCGCGCCCGAGGATATCGAAACGGCCGAGGCCGAGCGCACGCAAGGCGGCATCGACGGCGACTATGAAGCGCTGGTGCGGCTGCTGAAGGAAAACGAGGAGCTGAAGGACCGCGCGCTGCGCGTCGCAGCCGAGATGGAGAATCTGCGCCGCCGCACCGCCCGCGACGTGCATGATGCGCGCGCCTATGCGGTGGCCAATTTCGCCCGCGACATGCTGTCGGTGTCGGACAATCTGCGCCGCGCGCTCGATGCTATCCCCGCCGAGGCGAAAGCGGCCGGAGATGCCGGCTTCAAGGCGCTGATCGACGGCGTCGAGATCACCGAGCGCGCCATGCTGTCGACGCTGGAACGGCATGGGGTGAAGAAGCTCGAACCGGAAGGTGAGAAGTTCGACCCGAATTTCCACCAGGCGATGTTCGAAGTGCCCAATCCCGATGTGCCGGCCAACACCGTCGTCCAGGTCGTGCAGCCGGGCTATTCGATCGGCGAGCGCGTGCTGCGGCCGGCCATGGTCGGGGTCGCCAAGGGCGGCCCCAAGATCGCGGCCACCGAAGCGCCGGTCGAGCCGGGGCCGGTGAACGAGCAGGCCGAGAAGGATGCGTGAGTAGGGTAGGCAGTAGGGAATAGGGAATAGGGAATAGGCAGGCGTATCAATCGCGCGGCTTCGTGTTATTCATACTTTCCCTAATTCCCAATCCCTACTACCTCATGTCCCTGACACCCATCGACCTCCTCGACTATGCCGGCGTCGCCGTCTTTGCCGCGACCGGGGCGTTGGCGGCTTCGCGCAAGCAGCTCGACATTATCGGCTTCCTGTTTCTGGCCAGCGTCACCGGCATTGGCGGCGGCACGCTTCGCGACGTCATCCTCAACCTGCCCGTCTTTTGGGTCGCCAACTCCGGCTATGTGCTGGTTTGCGCGGCGGTTGCGGTGCTGGTCTTCTTCATCGCCCACCGCGTCGAATCCCGCTGGAAATGGCTGCTCTGGCTCGACGCCATCGGATTGGCGGCCTTTTCCGTAATGGGCGCGGCCAAGGGGCTGGCCATCACCGGCTCGCCGGTCGTCTCCGTTGTTATGGGCGTGTTGACCGCCACATTTGGCGGCATCCTGCGCGATCTGCTGGCCGGCGAGCCATCGGTGCTGCTCAGGCCCGAAATCTACGTCACCGCCGCACTCGCGGGCGCCGGCCTCTACACACTTGGCGATCTTGCCGGCCTGCCGCCGCTCGCCTCGGATATCGCCGGCTTCGTCGCGGCTTTCCTGGTGCGCGGCGGCGCGCTGAAATTCGGCTGGACCTTTCCGTCCTACAAGAGCCGCCCGGGACGGCGACCGGAGGATATTCCGTAGGGAGAGGGATTAGGGAATAGGGAATAGTCGGTAGTCAGCAATTCGCGGCAGCCTTCACTACTGCCTACTGCCTACTGCCTACTGCCTCACGCCGCAAAGCGCTGCGCTTCCCCGCCATAATAGTTGACGTAGCGGGCGCCGATTTCCTTGACCGGCATCACCACGAACACATCGACGGTGGAGAACTCACGGTCGATGACGCAGCCGTCGCCGATGCGGGCGCCGACGCGCAGATAGCCCTTGACCAACGGCGGCATGGCCGCAATCGCCGCCTTGGCGTTGACCGCCTCGATCGGCATCAGGTCCATCGAGCAATAGCGCCCGGAGACCGCCCGCACATCCCAGGCGGAGTTGGTCCGGCAGTGATGGGCAAGGTAGGTGAGCGCCTCGGCATGCGCAGCCGGCACCGTGCCAGGGAACGAGGCACAACCGGTCATCACGCCGATCTCATAGTGGTTGATGTAGGCCCAGATGCCTTGCCACAGCGCCTCGATGGTGCGCTTCGAGCGGTATTCCGGCAGCACGCAGGAGCGGCCGAGCTCAAGGAAGCGCTGGCCAGGATGGCGGGCGATCAGCTTGGTCAGTTCGAACTCGCCTTCGGAATAGAAGCCGCCGGCGGTCGCGGCAATCTCTTGCCGCAGCAGGCGGTAAGTGCCGACGATGCGGCGATGCTCGGGGCCGGAGATCGAGGTGTCAAGCACCAGCAGATGGTCGCACAGCGGGTCGAAGCGGTCGGCGTCGCGCCGGTCCTGCGCCTGGAACAGGTCCTTCCTGGCGCCAAGCTCGTCATAAAACACCCGGTAGCGCACTTCCTGCGCGGCGGCGATCTCGGCCTCATTGCGGGCAAGCCGCACTTCGAGATTGCCGATACGGCCCAGCGGTGCGCCTGTTGCGACGGCATCGGCGTTCCGCGCGGCGAGCAAAGCGCCGCCTGCGCTGGGCCGAGTGTCACATTCCGGCATAACTGTATGCACGAGTGATTCTCCTTCGAGCCATCCCTCTTGGCACGGGGATACGGTGTAGGTGCAACAGGATTGTGACAGTACCGTGATACGGCGCGACGGGCAATACTTCGTCGGCTGGCGAAAACCCTCATTCGGCTACCTACGTGACGCGAGGATTGCGCCAGCGTCGCCTTGAAGCGCGTCGCGCTGGGACGATTCACGCGACGCGCTTCAAGTCTTTGTTTTGCATGTCGTCTTCTCAAACCGGGGCCACTTTTGAGCGACATGAATTCAGGCGGCCACCTGGCCCTCGACGGCATGGACCAGCGCGTCGGGATCGAGCGGCTTGGTGACAAAGCCGCTGGCGCCATGGGCGAGCACGGTGTGGCGGGTCTTTTCCTGGCTGTCGGCCGAAAGCACCATGATCGGAACCGGCGGCACAGCCATTTCCTCCTCGTGGCGGCGGATGGCGGCGATCGCGTCCAGCCCGTCCATGACCGGCATGTGCAAATCCATCAGCACCACATCGAAGCGATTTTTCAGCCCGGCTTCGGTCACCGCCTCGACCGCGGCCTTGCCATTGCCGACCACTTTCACGCGATGTCCCGCCTTCAAAAGCGTGGCGCGGGCAAGCATGGCGTTGATGTCGTTGTCTTCGGCGATCAGCACCGACAAACCTTGCTGGCGCCCGCCATGGGCACGAAGCGAGGACGCGCCGGTCTTTTCCGGCTTGGGCGGCGGCAAGGCAGGGGCATGACTGGTCAGCAGCACGCGCAGGAGGGTTTCGCCGCGCACCGGCCTCGCCAGGAAGGTGGCGTAGCCGTTGGTGCGGAATTCGCCAAGCATGCCGCGGTCGGTCGGCGCGATCAGCGTGATCGTCTCGCAATCGGCAAAGCCACTCTGGCGCAGGCGCTTGAGCAGTCTGCCGTCGCCGTCCTCCAGGGCCGCGTCGATCAACAGCACATCGCAATGTTCGGCGAAGGGCGTCGCCTGGGAAGCGGTTGCGGCGACCTCGACGGCGCCGCCATGGGCGCGGATGGTGCGGGCGATGGCGTCGGCCTCGACGGCGTTCTTCGACACGATCACGGCGCGCCGGCCGGCCAGGATGTTCTGCCGGTTCTGCGGTGCTTCGGTTGCTCCTGCGGCCGGGATCTCGAAGACGAATTCCGATCCCTCGCCAAGCCGGCTCGACACCGAAATGGCACCGCCCATGGCGGCGACCAGGCGCCTCGATATGGCCAGACCGAGGCCGGCGCCGCCATGGGTGCGGGTCGAGGTGCCGTCGGACTGTTCGAACTCCTCGAAGATGCGCTCCATATCCTCTTCGCGCAGGCCAGGGCCGGTGTCGGCGACGGTGAAGCAGATGCGGTCGCTGGTCTCGGTGCAGGCCCGTGCAACCGAAACCAGCACGCCGCCGGTGTCGGTGAACTTGATCGCATTGCCGATCAGGTTGAGCAGCACCTGCCTGACTCTTCCCGGATCGGCCATGATCATCTGTGGCACGTCGGGCTCGACATGACAGCCGAGGCCGATGTTCTTGGCGAAGGCTTTCGCCGCCATCAGTTCGATGATGTTGTCGGCAATTTCACGCAACGATGTCGGCTGCGGTTCCGGGTCGAAGCGGCCGGCCTCGATCTTGGAATAGTCGAGCAGGTCTTCGATGAGCGCCAAAAGCGCGCTGGCCGAGGTCGAGATGGCGCCGACATAGGTGCGCTGCTCGGGCGACAGATTGGTGTCAGCCAGAAGCTTGGCCATGCCCATGATGCCGTTCATCGGCGTGCGGATCTCATGGCTGACGGTGGCGAGGAAGCGCGACTTGGCCTGGCTGGCATATTCGGCGCGCTCGCGCGCGGTGATCAGCGAGGATTCGGCGCGTTTGCGCGCGGTGATGTCGCGGGCAATCGCCCGGTGCGAGACGGCGCCGCTATCCTTGTCGCGTACCGACAGTTCGATCCACGAGAACCAGCGCGGACCGTTCGGGGTGCGTATGGAGACGTCGGTGGAACTCAGGCATTCATGATCGGAAAAGGCGGCGTCGGGGACGATGCCGACATCGATGCCGTGTTCGGCGAGGGTCCTCCCGGCAAGGTCGCGTTGGTCGGTTCCGACGAGGCTGGCGAAAACCTTGTTGGCGTAGACGATGTGGCCGTCGCGGTCGCGGTGGACGACGAGATCGCCGAGCGCATCGATCAGCCCGCGAAAACGCTCCTCGCTCTCCTGCATCTCCCACATGCGGTCGGCCAGCGTCTCGATCTCGGCGCGGCTGCGGGCCGCGGTTTCGTCGAGCAAGGCCGCCGCGCGGCGGACGGTGCGCCGGCTGCGCAGGTGCATGGCGACGCCGGCAAGGCCTGTCGCCAGCAAGCCAAGGGTGATGA
This sequence comes from Mesorhizobium sp. M0615, assembly GCF_040320805.1. Classification (NCBI taxonomy): domain Bacteria; kingdom Pseudomonadati; phylum Pseudomonadota; class Alphaproteobacteria; order Hyphomicrobiales; family Phyllobacteriaceae; genus Mesorhizobium; species Mesorhizobium sp. M0615. The sequence goes on from NZ_JAMYQI010000008.1 coordinate 329,835, forward strand.
AGATCGGAGCGCCGGTGAGGTGGGAGAGGCCCGCCAGCACGACACTGGCGACCACCGTCAGGAACGGCAGGCCCTCGGACGTGGCGCGCGGCAAATCCGGCGCCAGAGGCGGCGGCGCAACACGCTGCCGCTTCGCCGTCGCCGGACTCGGCCCGTCGACGCTTTCGGCACGGCTCTTCTCTTTCCTGGCGGACTCCGCGATCATGCGGAACTCCTTGCCAGATAGAGATTATGGAAAAGCGCGGCGGATCGTTCGAATTTTAGCGGTCATGCATTTTTGGCGGTTTTCCGCATCGCCTGATCTTTTCCGAAACCTGATTCCCTTTCGGGATCATGCTTCGGGAGCCTCACATATCGACAACCACGCGGCCCCTGATCTTGCCCTCGACGATGTCATGGGCGGCGGTGATGATGCCGTCGAAGCCGATGGTCGTCGACAGGCCGGCGAGCTTCTTGAGATCAAGATCGCTGCCGATGCGGCGCCAGGCTTCCAGCCGCACAGCCTTTGGCGCCGTCACTGAATCGATGCCGAGCAGCGAGACGCCGCGCAGGATGAAAGGGGCGACGCTCGACGGCAGATCCATGCCACTCGCCAGGCCGCAGGCGGCGACCGCGCCGCCATAGGCGGTCATCGACAGCACATTGGCCAGCGTGTGGCTGCCGACGGCATCGATGCCGCCGGCCCAGCGCTCCTTGGCCAGCGGCTTGGCCGGCTGGGAGAGTTCCTCGCGCGAAATCACTTCGGCGGCACCGAGGTCGATCAGATAGGAGCTTTCGGCGTTGCGGCCGGTCGAGGCGATGACGTGATAGCCAAGGCTGGACAGGATCGAGACCGCGACCGACCCAACGCCGCCGGCTGCACCCGTCACCACCACCGGGCCGCGATCCGGCAGGATGCCGTGCCGCTCCAGCGCCATGACGCTAAGCATGGCCGTATAGCCGGCGGTGCCGACCGCCATCGCATCGTGCGCGCTGATGCCGTCGGGCAACGGCACCAGCCAGTCGCCGTTGACGCGCGCGCGCCCGGCATAGGCGCCGAAATGCGTCTCGCCGACGCCCCAGCCATTGAGGATGACCTTGTCGCCCTTGCGCCAGTCGGCATGCGATGAGGAGAGGACGGTTCCGGCGAAATCGATGCCCGGCACCAGCGGCCAGCGGCGGATCACTGGCGCTTTCCCAGTGATGGCCAGCCCGTCCTTGTAGTTGACCGTCGTCGCCTCGACCGCGACAGTTACGTCGCCTTCCATCAGATCGGCTTCGCCGAAATCGACGATCTCGACCGATTGCTTCTTTTCGGCGTCGCGCGAAACGAGGATGGCTTTGAAGGTTTCAGGCATCTCTTCTCCTCGGCTTCGCAAAGGCTGGCGGTCGGCATTGGCTGGCTCTGGCCGAACTGTGCGGCGACCGTCCGGCGAGGTCAATTGGTCAAAAGAGTCGGGCCGTCAGGCTTCTGGGCCTTGCGGCTTGGCCTCGCGCCGCCAGCCGATGAACTCGTCGAAGACGACCAGCGCCGCGCCGACCGAAATGAAGGCATCGGCAAGGTTGAAGACGGCGAAGGACCATACCGGCGTGTGGAACAATATATAGTCGATGACGTGGCCGTAGACGGCGCGGTCGATCAGATTGCCGATCGCGCCGCCGATGATCAGGGCAAAGCCGATGCGGGCCAGCACATGGCCGGAGGGCGTGCGCGTCGCCAGATAAAGCACGAAGGCAACGACCACGACCGCGATGACGACCAGGCCGGTGTCGCCGAAGGACGAGAACATCGAGAAGGCGATGCCGGTATTGTAGGTGCGAAACAGCGCCAGGAATGGCACCAGGTCGAGCTTTTCCTGGAAGACGAGGCCGGTCTCGATCAGATGCTTTATCCACTGGTCGAGCGCGATTGCCACCACCACCAGCAGCGCATAGGGAGACCATGATTTCACGATGTGGCGTCCTCGGGGGCAAGTTTCAGCGCGCCGCGCCGGATCTCGAACAGCATGATTCCGGTGGCGACCGCCAAATTGAGTGAATCGGCGCGGCCGGCCTGCGGAATCCGCAGCAGCCGGTCGCAGCTTTCCGCCAGATTGTCGGGCAGGCCCTGCTGCTCATTGCCCATCATCAAGAGCACCGGTCCTCGGGAGAAATCGACCGAGCGGTAGTCGACCGCACCCTTCAGATGGGTGCCGACCACCAGGCCCGAGAAGCTGTTTCGCCAAGCCAGAAATGCTTCCGGCGTCGCCTTGGTCACCGGCACGGCGAAGATCGAGCCCATGGTGGCGCGCACGGTCTCGACAGAAAAAGGATCGGTAGTCTCGCCGACCAGGATGACGCCCTTGGCGCCGACGGCATCGACGGTGCGGATGACGGTGCCGAGATTGCCGGGATCGCGCACCCGGTCGAGCGCCACCCAGACGTCGCCGTCGTGAGCGCGGATGTCTCTTAGCGGCAGCAGTTTTTGCCGGAAGACGCCGACCACCATTTGCGGATTGTCACGGCGGGTGATGGCGACCAGCACTTTTTCGGACACTTCGAGCACGGTGCCGCCGGCGGCAACCGTGCGCGCCGCCACCTTTTCGACCGCCGCATTGCCGCGTCCGGCCTTGGCGAAAACCAGCGTCCTGATCGACCAGCCGAGGTCGAGGGCGTCGATGACCAGCTTCAGCCCTTCGGCCATGAAGGCGTTCTGCTGGTCGCGGAATTTCTTCTGGGCGAGCGCCTTGATGTCCTTGATCAGCGGATTGGCAAGGCTGGTGACTTCCTTGACCTGCCCGGGCGCACCTGCGTGCCGCTCATTCATTCGGGACTCCCGGGCATTCAGGTCTCCCGGGCATTCAGGCCACCCAGCGCGAAAACAGCGATGTCGACAGCGCCCGGCCGGCGGATTGCTCGCGGATCATCAGTTCGCCTGATTCAACGGTGCCGCCCATGCCGGCAAAGGTGTCGCGCATCAAGGCATGGATGGCGAAGAAGGAGGCGCGGATGGAATAGGCGGTCAGCACCACGGTGAGCGGTTTCGGCGTCAGGATCGCGCGGCAAAGATCGGTCAGGCCGGGCAGGTCCTCGAACAACTGCCAGACCTCGCCCTTGGGGCCGCGGCCATAGGCGGGCGGGTCGAACAGGATGATGTCGTAGCGGCTGCCGCGGCGCTCTTCGCGCTCGGCGAATTTCACAGCATCGTCGACGATCCAGCGGATCGGCTTGCTGCCGAGACCGGCCATTTCCTGGTTTTCGCGCGCCCAGCCGACCGCCTTCTTGGAGGCATCGACATGGGTGACCTCGGCACCGGCGCGGGCGGCTACGAGAGACGCGAGCCCGGTATAGCCGAACAGGTTCAGCACCTTGACCGGGCGGTTGGCCGCCGCGATCAGGCTGGCCATATGGTCCCAGTGCGAAGCCTGCTCGGGGAAGACGCCGACATGGCGAAACGAGGTGAAGCGGCCGAGATAGTCGATGCCGTCATGCTTCATCGGCCAGGTCTCGCCCAGCGGTACCTTCGGGAACCGCCAGCGGCCGATGCCTTCCTCGTCGGTGTCGCCGGTGAAGATGGCGTCGGCTCGGTCCCAGTCCCTGGCGGGCAAGGCCTTTTGCCAGATCGCCTGTCCCTCGGGCCGCACGATGCGGTAGGGGCCGTATTGTTCGAGCTTCTCGCCGGCACCGCTGTCGAGCAGTGCATAATCCTGATTGGGCGCCACTTCGAGGATCACCGGCAGGCGCTCAGTGGGCAGGATGCCTTCGCGACGCGCCAGGATACGGGGGGCGGGCTTCGGATCAGACCGGTCGTCCGGTTTTGTTTCGTGGCGTTGCTGTCTGGCTTCGGGTCGGATTGGTACGGTCTCCGGCTGCGGCCGCGCATGTTCGGTCCTGCCTTTTGCGGGCGGACGGTTGTCGCGGCGTTTGTCGCGAAATGACTTCAAGCAGGAGCGTCTCCGGAGGCGGCAGGCCGCTTTTGGCATAGGGTCACCGGCTGCGCAAACAAAATGGTCCAGCGTGCGAATGTCTGAGGTGGTGGACCTCGCTGAGGAAACAGGCAAATCTCGAATCATGTCCCGTTCCGAACGCCTGCTCGACCTGATCCAGATCCTGCGCCGGCATCGCCGGCCGGTGAGCGGTCGCACGCTTGCCGGCGAGATGGACGTTTCGATCCGAACGCTCTACCGCGACATTGCCACGCTGCAGGGGCAAGGCGCGCCGATCGAGGGCGAGGCTGGGCTGGGCTATGTGCTGAAACCCGGCTTCATGCTGCCGCCACTGATGTTCACCGACGAGGAGATCGAGGCCATCGTTCTGGGATCGCGTTGGGTTGCCAGACAACCGGACAAGCGGCTGTCGGCCGCCGCCACCGACGCGCTGGCCAAGATCGCCGCTGTGCTGCCGGATGATCTGCGCGAGGACCTCGATGCGACCGCGCTTTTGGTCGGGCCGCACGGCGATGCTGTCGAAAGCATCGACCTTGGCCTGGTGCGCCAGGCGATCCGCAACGAGAGAAAACTCGGCTTTCTTTACCGCGACGCCGGCGGCGCCGCCTCCGAGCGCTTGATCTGGCCATTCGCGCTCGGCTTTTTCGACAAGGTGCGGGTGGTGGTGGCCTGGTGCGAGACGCGGCAGGATTTCAGACATTTTCGCGCCGACCGGATGTCGGGGCTCAACACCACGTATATCCGCTATCCGCGTCGTCGGCAGGCGCTGCTGAAGGAATGGCGCGCGACGCTGGACACCAAGTTGTCAGCAGCCTTGTGCGACAAGCGATTGTCTTCAGATAGCGTCGCGCTTGCCCCAGGAGAATAAGATGGACTTCGTCTCGATCCGCATCATTACCGATCAGATCAAGCCCTTGGTGGCATTCTACGACACCATCACCGGGCTTACCGCAACCTGGTTCACAGACGATTTCGCCGAACTGGCAACGCCGTCCTGCACACTGGCGATCGGCAGCACCCGCACGCTGGCCCTGTTCGGAACTGATGTGGCGCAGCCGGCCGCCAATCGCTCAGCGATCATCGAGTTTCGCGTCGCTGATGTTGATGCTGAGTACAGCAGGCTGGCGAAAATTATCGGCGATTTCGTACAGACGCCGACGACGATGCCATGGGGTAACCGGTCGCTGCTGCTGCGCGATCCCGATGGCAATCTGGTGAACTTCTTCACCCCGGTCAGCGCGGAAGCGATCAGGAAGTTCGATCGCAGAACCGGCGCAGACGCTACTGCTTGAGCGCGTTGTAGACGGCAATGCCGGCGGCAAGGTCCTCAAGCGCGGCGCCGACCGACTTGAACAGCGTGACCTCAGTGGGGCTCTGCCGGCCCTGTTTTTCCCCGCGCGCCAGCTCATGCAGATCGGCGACGATGGCTTCCGGCTTCAGCACGCCGGAGGCGAGCGGCTGGACGATGTCGCCGGCTTCCTTGGTGGCGCCGGCGCGGGTGTCGACATAGACGCGGGCGCGCGCGATCGCGTCGTCGTCGCTCTCGCGCATGGTCGGCGTGAAGCCGCCGACCAGATCGACATGCGCGCCCGGCTTGAGCAGCGCACCCTTGACCAGCGGCGTCGTCGTGATCGTCGCCGATGAGACGATGTCGGCCTCGGCGAGTTCGGCGTCGAGATCGCTTGCGGCCTCGGCGTTGAAACCGTCCGCGCGCAAATCAGCCGCGACCTTTTCGGCATTGGCGGGCGTGCGGTTCCAGATGCGGATGGTCTTGATCGGCCGCACCGCGGAGTGCGCCTTGGCGAGGAACGGCGACAGCGCGCCGGCGCCGACCACCAGAAGCCGCGATGCGTCCTCGCGGGCGAGATAGGAGGCCGCCACCGCCGAGGCGCAAGCGGTGCGCCACTGTGTCAGCCGTTGGCCGTCGATCAGCGCTTCGGGCTCGCCGGTGGCGCCGTTGAGCAGGAGGTAGAGCCCCATCACCGCCGGTTTGCCGATGGCGTTGTTGTCGGGCGATACGGTGACGATCTTGACGCCGATATGACCCCCGACCGACGTGCCGGCCGCATGGAAGTCGGTCCACGCCGGCATCAAAAGCAGCGTGGATGTGGCACCGTCGGGCCGCTCGACCCCGTGATGATGGCGGACGGGTTGCACAGCACCCTCGCGGAAGGCCGCGCGCAATGTCTCGACCAGCCCGGGAAAGGTCAGCGCCTGGTCGACAGCGTCGGCCGAAATGGTCAGCATGCAAACTCCGCGAAGATAAAAGCGCCGGCTTCAGGCCGTTGGCTTCGGCAGCGCCGGCCCGGCGGCCGCGCCCTGCTGCACGGCGGGTATACGGCTGACCGCCTGGCGCAAATTCTCGGCCTCGACCCCGCGCTGGCGCGCCAGCTTGCGGTAGCGGCCCTGCTTGACCCAGGTCGCCAGGCTGCCGACGACCATGCCGATGGCGAGCGCCACGAACAGGAAGATGAACAGCGGCAAGGTCAGCGTCAGTTTCGGATTGCCGGGGTTGAACGGGTCGAGCGTGAAGGCGACCAGCTCGCGGTTGGCGACGGCCAGCGCGATCAGGATGACGGCGAGCGGCACGAAGACCACGATAAGTATGAAGCGGTTCAACATAGAAATTCCCTGGAGAAGGCAGGCCTTGATAACGCCGGCGCGTTGGTCCGCGCCTACTTGCCGCCATTCAGCCTTTCACGCAATTCCTTGCCGGTCTTGAAGAACGGCACCCACTTCTCCTCGACCTCGACGGATTCGCCGGTGCGCGGGTTGCGGCCGGTGCGGGCAGGGCGATTCTTCACCGAAAAAGCGCCGAAGCCACGCAACTCGACCCGATTGCCTTCCGCCAGGGCATCGGTGATCTCGTCGAAGATCGCTCCCACGATGTTTTCGACGTCGCGCAGGAAAAGATGCGGGTTGCGCGTGGCAATGATCTGCACAAGCTCGGATTTGATCATCAGAAAGGTCCCCGTGAAAGCGCTGCGGTCAAATTATCAGGATGATTTTATTTGCTTTTTTACTCGCCCCAACCGGCAGATCAAGGGTGCCAGACGGAAACGAGACCGTCAAGAAACAAGCGATCCGCGCCAATTTCGTGAAGCACGTCGCTGCCGGCCTCCGACAGGCCGAGCGCGCTGCCGACGCTGCGCGCTATTGCTTTCGAGAACAGGAAGCCGCCACGCCGCTCGGTGTCCTTCCATTCCACCACCTTGAGCTTGGCGTCGACACCCTTGGTCGCCAGCCAGTCGATCGCCACGCTCTCGCCGCCGACAGCGTCGATCAGACCGTTGGCAAGGCCCTGGCGGCCGGTGAAGATCGAGCCGTCGGCAAGGGCCAGTGCCTGATCGCGGGTCATTTTGCGGCGCTCGGCGACGATGCCGACGAACCAGTCATAGCTGTCGAGGATGAGCTTGCGGACCATGGCTCGCTCGTCTTCATTGGTCGGCTTGAAGGGCGAGGGCGATGCCTTCAGCGGCGAGGATTTCACTTCCTCGAGCTTGATGCCGACCTTGTCCATCAGACCGCTGACATCGGGATACTGGATGAGCACACCGATCGAGCCGACGATCGACGTCTTGCGGGCAACGATATGGTCGCTGGCACTGGCGATCATGTAGCCGGCCGATGCGGCCAGCGTGCCGACCTCGGCCACCACCGGCTTGTCGGCGGCAAGCTTGCGCACCTCCTCGTAGATCGATTCGCCGCCGACCGTGGTGCCTCCGGGCGAATCGATCGCCAGGATGACGCCCTTGACCTGCGGGGATGTGCGGATGGTTTCCAGCCGCTTGATCAGTTCCTCGTCCTCGGTGATGGTGCCTTCGATCCTGACCTTGGCGATGTGGTCGACGGAAGAACCGCCGAGGTCGCCCCCATAGAACCAGCTTGCAAGCGCAATCACCCCAAGGGCCACGATGGCAATGGCGGCGCCGCGCCAGAAGGTCAGCTTGCGCCGCAAGCGGCGGCGGTCGATCAGGTCGTCGGCTCTCAGTGCCATGGTCTGCCTCACAGTCGGTGGGAAGCGATGCTTTTAAAGCAAGCGTCCGCGCCCGGCTACCTCTTCGTCAAGAGCCTGCGACGAAGCGACCTTCACGACGGAGGCATTTCAGGAAAAAATGACGCGGCGCGTTCGTTTCTGCTATGAAGTGACGAAATTGTGTCGCCTGAGTTCCGTCTGTAAAACAGCGGCCGTCACATTTTTGCGGTTTTCCTCCGCTTGTGCTTGCTTGCGGGGGCCGGCAACCCACCTATAGCAGGTGTTTTGGCGGACAAGGGTTTATTAGAAGTCAGTCATGCTTGCGCGATCGAACGAACCGACCAATGCCGATGCGGCCTTGGCGCCCACGGCGCCAGCGGGCACGCGCGGCGACGCCTTCGACCGCGCCCAGCGCCACTCGCGCCGCGTGCGCGTGCTTAAGTTTGCCGTGCCGGTGCTTGCCGCCGGGATCGCGGTTGCGTTTCCGGTCTATTCCTATCTGGCGGCGCCGATCAACATTTCGATACAGGCAGACGGCACCGCTTTCGCGGATGGCAAGCTGGTGATGGCCAATCCGAAGCTCAACGGCTTCACCAAGGACAAGCTGCCCTATTCGCTGACGGCCTTGCGCGCCATCCAGGATGTCGGCAAGCAGGACATCATCGAACTCGAAGGCATCCATGCCAAATTGCCGCTGACGGCCGACAATGTGGCGACCGTCGACGCCAAGCGCGGGATCTACAACAGAAACGCCAACACTATGGACATGACCAGCGACGTTACCGTCACCACCACCGACGGCGTCGCTGCCATCTTCAAATCGGTCTTCCTCGATATGGGCAAAGGCTCTATGAAGACAGGTGATGCGGTCGATGTCAGCCGTAACGGCTCGCGGATCACCGCGGGTTCAATGTCGGTCGAAGACAATGGCAAGGTCATCGTTTTCGAGAACAAGGTAAGCGTTCACATCGATCCGGCCACTATGAAGGCGGCAGAGGCAAAGAGCGGAGAAACGAATGCGTCCCAGTAATTCGGCACGGCTTGTCGCCGCAGCTTCGGCCTTGCTGTTGCTGGGTATGGCGCCGTCCTGGGCTCAGTCCAGCGCCAGCAGCCAGTCCGGGCTCAAACTGTCGGGCGACCAGCCGATCCAGATCGAGAGCGACAAACTTGAGGTCCGCCAGGCCGACAGCATGGCGCTGTTCAGCGGCAACGTCACCGTCACGCAAGGGCCAACGCTGCTCAAGGCCGGCAGCATGGAGGTCTACTACGTCAAGGACCCCAACGCCGCCAAAGGTGCTGCCGCCGGCGCTTCGGCGATGACCGGTTCGGCCAATATCGACCATCTGGTGGTCAAGAACAAAGTCTACATCAAGTCGAATGACCAGATCGCCACCGGCGACAACGCCACGTTCGACATGAAGACGCAGGTGCTAGTTCTGTCGGGCAAGGAGGTCGTCTTGTCCCAAGGACCCAACGTCCTCAAGGGCTGCAAGCTCACCGTGCAGATGAAAAGCGGCCTTGCTCAGGTCGATGGCTGCGGCGGGCGCGTCATCATGTCGATGACGCCGCCACCGAAATCCGAGGCCCCGAAGCCCGAATGACTGGCGTGTCTTCGCTGCTGACCCGCCTTCCGGGACGGGCGGCCAGTAAACTTGCAGCACCGGCCACAGTCACCGTTGATTCCTCGAAGTTCAAGGGCACCCTGATCGCCAAGGGTCTGACCAAGAGCTACAAGGGCCGCAAGGTGGTCAGCGGTGTCACCATCGGCGTGCGCGCCGGCGAGGCTGTCGGGCTGCTCGGGCCAAACGGCGCCGGCAAGACCACCTGTTTCTACATGGTCACCGGCTTGGTGCCGGTCGATGAGGGCACGATCGAGATCGACGGTTTCGACGTCACCTCGATGCCGATGTACCGCCGCGCCCGCCTCGGCATCGGCTATTTGCCGCAGGAAGCCTCGATCTTCCGCGGCCTGAATGTCGAGCAGAACATCCGCGCCGTGCTCGAAGTGGTTGAGAAGGACCGCAAGGTGCGCGAGCGCAATCTCGACGAACTGCTCGAGGAATTTCACATCAGCCATCTGCGGAAGTCGCCGTCCATGTCGCTGTCGGGTGGCGAGCGGCGGCGTCTTGAGATCGCCCGAGCTTTGGCGACGCGCCCGGCCTACATGCTGCTCGACGAGCCGTTCGCCGGCATCGACCCGATTGCCGTCGCCGACATCCAGCAGCTGGTTCGTCATCTAACGGCGCGCGGCATCGGCGTGCTGATTACCGACCACAATGTGCGCGAAACGCTCGGCCTCATCGACCGCGCCTACATCATCCATGCCGGCCAGGTGCTGACTCATGGCCGTGCCGACGAGGTGGTGGCGAACCCCGATGTGCGCCGGCTCTACCTCGGCGAAGGTTTCACGCTCTGAGCGTGAAATTTGTTTCCTGACGTGATTTTTGCCGCCCCGCCGGGCTTTTTTCTCCGATTTTGCGTGAGATAATGCTTCGGTAGGGGCCTTTTGCCATCGTTCGCCTTGACAAGCAAAAGCCGGGCCAGTTTCTATGGAAGGTCGGAAAAATTCATTTTCCGGCAGCTTCTGATGTGTAGGCTTCCGGGTGCAGAAGGGCGTTTGAAACCGAACCATGGCGTTGGCGGCGAAACTACAGCTACGACAATCCCAGTCGCTGGTGATGACGCCGCAGCTGATGCAGTCGATCAGGCTGTTGCAGCTCACCCATGTCGAGCTCGACCACTTCATCGACGACGAGATCGAGCGCAATCCGCTGCTGGAGCGCGCCGAGCCCCAGGATGACGCCGCAAGCGACCAGGTGCAGAAGGGCGATGCCGCTCCTGAGCCTGCCGCCGATGGCGACTGGTTCGAAAACGAGACGGCGTGGAGCGCCGAAGCGATCTCCGACAAGCTCGACAGCTCGCTGGAAAATCTGTTCCCCGACGATCCCGGCACCAGCGAGCGGCTCGGCCCGGACCTGACGGCGCAGTGGAAGTCGGCCACCGGCAATAGTTCGTCCGGTTCTTCCGAAGGCTTCGACGTCGGCGACATGGCAGCCGCGGCGATCACGCTGCGCCAGCATGTTGGCGAGCAGATCGCGCTTGCCTTTGCCGATCCGGCCGCAAGGCTGATCGCAGCCGAACTGGCCGACGGCCTGGACGAGGCCGGCTACCTGCGCGCCGATCCCGCCGAGATCGCCAAACGGCTCGGCGCCGATCAGGCGATGGTGGCCAATGTGCTGGCAGCCTGCCACACATTCGAGCCGGTCGGCCTGTTTGCGCGCGACCTTGCCGAATGCCTGTCGCTGCAGCTTGCCATGCGCGATCGTCTCGATCCGGCGATGAAGACGCTGATCGGCAACCTAGAACTGTTGGCGCGGCGCGATTTCCAGACGCTGAAGCGGCTTTGCGGGGTCGACGAGGAGGATCTCCTCGACATGCTGGCCGAAATCCGCGCGCTCGACCCGCGCCCGGGCATGGCGTTTTCGGGCGGCGCCAGCGACGCCATCGTCGCCGATGTCGAAGTCCGCGCCGCCAATGACGGCAGCTGGACGGTCGAGCTCAATGCCGAGACGCTGCCGCGCGTGCTTGTCGATCACATCTATTTCGCCCAGGTCTCGCCGCATGCGAAGAATCAGGCGGAGAAGGATTTCCTGGCCGAGTGCCTGCAGAATGCCAACTGGCTGACGCGCAGTCTCGACCAGCGGGCAAAGACGATCCTGAAAGTGGCGTCGGAAATCGTGCGCCAGCAGGACGCTTTTCTCGTCCATGGCGTGCGTCAGCTCAGGCCGCTCAACCTGCGCACGGTGGCCGATGCCATCGGCATGCATGAATCGACCGTCAGCCGGGTGACGGCCAACAAATACATGCTGACGCCGCGTGGCGTGTTCGAGCTGCGTTATTTCTTCACGGCTTCGATCGCGGCGTCGGGCGGCGGTGATGCGCATTCCTCGGAAGCGGTGCGCGACCGCATCAAGCAGCTGATCGACGAGGAAAAGCCCGCCGATGTGCTGTCCGACGACGCAATCGTCGATATGTTGAAGGAAAGCGGCGTCGATATTGCCCGGCGCACGGTGGCCAAGTACCGGGAGGGTATGAATATTCCCTCGTCGGTGCAGCGGCGGCGTGAAAAGCGCGCTCTGGCGAGCGCGGGGCGCTAGGTCTGCTTGCCCGGCAAGGCTTTTGCTATGGCTGGATTCCACAACTTTCCGACCTTAAAGCGCATCGCGCTGAAACGGATTCATACGACGCGCTTTAAGTCTTTGTTTTGATGCATGTCGTTGTCCCAGAACCGCAGCGCACTTCTGGGCGACATGCATTAATTGACAAGCTGCAATGAAGTGTCTAGAAGCCCGCCCGCATGAGACGGGCTCGCGGCCCGCATGCGGATGGTCCGTCACGATGAAGGCCACGGGACGGCCAAGAAGGCGGATTGTGATCAACCGGAAAGTTCGGATCTAAAATCGGCGCGAGTTGACGCCGCAAAGCTTGTGCGCACGGATCACGAGTATAAACTCTGGCCAGTTTGAAGCCTGAGCAAGGAAGGTCAGTTTTCAGATGAAATTGCGCATATCGGGTAAACACATGGATATCGGCGATGCGTTGCGTACGCGCATTACCGATCGTGTCGGCGAGGCGATTGGAAAATATTTCGATCGCGGTTTTTCAGGGCACGTCACGGTCATCAAATCGGGGTCGCGTTACTCGGCCGATTGCATGATCAGGCTGGATTCCGGCGCTTCGCTGCAGGCAACCGGCGATTCCCAGGATCCGACACTTGCCTTCGAGGCGGCCGCGGACCGCCTCGAAACCAGGCTGCGGCGCTACAAACGCCGTCTGAAATCGCACAATTCAGGCAATGGAAATGGCGAAATCACCGACATCGCCTATACGGTAATGGCGCCGCTGACTGATGACGATGAGGACATTCCGGAGGACTACGCCCCGGCCATCGTCGCCGAATCAACCATGACGCTGCAGACCATGTCGGTGGCGTCGGCGGTCATCGAACTCGACACCAAGGACAGCCCGGTTTTCGTCTTCCGCAACGCCGGAAACGACCACCTCAACATCGTCTATCGGCGGCCGGACGGAAATATCGGCTGGATCGACCCGTCGACGACCAAAGTCGCACAGGCGTGACGACAACGACAATGGTCGCACAGGTGACGACAATGGTCGCACAGAGATGATAGCCAGCCGCGCGAGGGGCGAGGACTGGTGACGGCAGGCGAATAAGGGATTTCAAATATGGATCTGAGCGATCTTCTCAACGTTCCGGCGATCTTGCCGGCGTTGAAGGCGAACTCCAAAAAGCAGCTTCTGCAGTTGCTGTCCGAGAGAGCGGCGGCGATTTCCGGCATTCCGGAGCGCGAAGTGTTCGACACCATCCTGCAGCGCGAACGGCTGGGCTCCACCGGCGTCGGCAACGGCATCGCCATTCCGCACGGCAAGCTCGCCGGGGTGAAGCGCATCGCCGGCGTCTTTGCCCGGCTGGAGACGCCGGTCGATTTCGAGGCCTTGGATGACCAGCCGGTCGATCTGGTGTTTTTGCTGCTGGCCCCGGAAGGCGCCGGCGCCGATCACCTCAAGGCACTGTCGCGCATCGCCAGGGTTTTGCGCGACGCCGACACGGTGGCCAAGATCAGAGGCACGCGCGACGCGGTCGCCATCCACGCACTGCTTTCGGACACGCAGGCCTCGCACGCCGCCTGAAGTTCTTCGGATTTAAGTCTTCCAGGGGCCGCCGAAGGCGGCCCTCTCCATTTCAACCGCCAGCAGTCGCCTTAGTGAATGGCGACAGTGGTCAGGTCGTTTTCCATGGCGCCGGCCAAAGCCCGGTCTTTCGCATCCGAAAGCAGGATTGGCTGGCCGTTGGCGGCAAACAGGGCCCACAGGACCATACCAGGCGCTATTTCGCCGAGGTTGGGGAAGCGCCCGAGCAGCTCGTCGCTCGAGACCTTGCGGAGATAAGCGACCGAGCCTTCGCCGAGATGGGCGAATTCGCCGCTGGTCATGGTGATGGTTTCGTCAGTTCTGGTCATTTCAAGCCTCCTTGGCGCGAGGACGCCGCTCAAGGCCATCCCGCATGAGAGCCATCGGTAAAGATCAGTCTTTCACCGATATATTTATTTTCCGTACCAGCCGTTCGGTATCCGGCCGATCGAGATCGATCGACAAAAGGCCGTTCTTCAGTTCCGCTGCGATCACCCGCATGCCGTCGGCCAGCACGAAACAGCGCTGGAACTGGCGCGCGGCGATGCCGCGGTGGAGGAATTCGCGCTCGGTGTCGTCGGTTTGACGGCCGCGCACGACCAACTGGTTTTCCTCCGTGGTGACATCGAGATCGCTTTCGGCGAAACCCGCGACAGCCAGCGTAATGCGCAGCCTTTCGGCCTTGCCGTCAGCACCGCTGAGGCGCTCGATGTTGTAGGGAGGATAACTGTCACCGGATTTCGCCAGTCGTTCCAGGGTCTTTTCCATGGCATCGAAACCAAGGAGAAGCGGGCTGGAGAAGGGCGTCATTCGGCTCATGTTACACTGTCCTCTTTGGAGCGACATAAACTGGAAAAACCCGGATGGCATTTTTCCCGATGGTCTTGATATGGTCCGCGCCGCGGCCAAGTTCAAGCCGCCGAACACCCCCGCCAAAAAGACTCCCCCGCATAAGGAAATGAAATGCCCCAGACCCGCAAGATCATCATCGACACGGATCCCGGCCAGGACGATGCCGTCGCCATATTGCTGGCGCTCGGCAGCGCCGAGCTGGAGATCGTCGGCATCTCTGCTGTTGCCGGCAACGTGCCGCTGAAATTGACCGAAAAGAACGCCAGGAAAATCTGCGAACTGGCCGGCCGGCCCGACATCAAGGTCTATGCAGGCGCCATCCGCCCGTTGGCGCGCGAGCTGGTCACCGCCGAGGAAGTGCATGGCAAGACCGGCCTCAACGGCCCGCAACTGCCCGATCCGAAGATGAAGCTGCAGGGCCAGTATGCGGTCGACTTCATCGTCGAGACGCTGATGAAGGAAGAGGCCGGCACGATCACGCTGTGCGCGCTCGGCCCGCTCACCAATGTCGCGCTGGCGCTGATCCGTGAGCCGAAGATCGCGCCGCGCATCAAGGAAATCGTACTGATGGGCGGCGGTTTCTTCGAAGGCGGCAATGTCACGCCGACCGCAGAATTCAACATCTATGTCGATCCGCAAGCCGCCGACCTGGTGTTCAAATCCGGCATTCCGATCGTCATGATGCCGCTCGACGTCACCCACAAGGCGCTGACCACGGCCAAGCGCACGCAGGCCATCCGCCAGCTCGGCACCCGGGTCGGCACCGCGACGGCCGAGATGCTGGAGTTCTTCGAGCGCTTCGACGAGGAGAAATACGGCACCGATGGCGGCCCGCTGCACGACCCCTGCGTCATCGCGTATCTGTTGAAGCCGGAGCTGTTCAAGGGCCGCAACTGCAACGTCACCGTCGAAACCACCTCCGAACTCACCATGGGCATGACCGTGATCGACTGGTGGGGCGTGACCAAGCGGCCGAAGAACGCCATGGTGATGCGCGACATCGACCATGACGCCTTTTTCGCGCTTCTGGTGGAGCGGTTGGCTCGGCTTTAGCTCTGTCTTTCCTTTCTCCCCATTGTGGGTTCCGAAGGGACGGGGCGAGACAAGTGGCTCGCCCCCGGGCGGTGTCGCCGAAGGCGACGGATGTGGGGTGTTCCAGGGAACGCCCACGTCTCACTCCGCTGGAACACCCCTCATCCGTCTCGGCGCTATCGCGCCGATCCACCTTCTCCCACAGGGGAGAAGGAAGGCGCCGCCGCCGTTCACTTTGCAAATCGATAGAAGACCATTCCATTCTCGCGCGTGACGCGCTCCATGTTTGCCGTCGCGCCGATCAGATGCGGCCGGTCGTCATCGACAAGAATGGACGAACCGCTTTCGAGCGAAACCAGATAAAGGGTGTGGTCGTGGTCCGATTGGGCGCTTTTGACCGTTGCGTGGATTGGCTCGACTGACCGGATGGGGCTTGCATCATTCGTCCATTTGTAGAGCGCCGAAGGAACCATCATCGCGAACATGGCGACGATCAGGACCACGCCGGGCGCGTTCCTTTTCAAATCCCTATAAGTCCATGACATTTGAAAGAATCCCCAGCACAAAGTCATGTGGTGGCGTGGAGACTGACTTTCAATCAGCCTTCACGTACGGGCTCATTCTGCCGTTGGAAACGACCGTCCACGGTTGTTACTTCGCCTTCGAAAAAGCTAGCCACAGGCCGCCGCCGACCAGAAAGCTGCCGCTGATCCTGGACATCAGCTTGATGCGGCTGGCCGAGAGCAGGCGGCCGGCGCGGCTGGCGGCGAGAGCATAGGTGGAATCCGAGACGGCGGCGAAGATCATGGCGGTGAGGCCCATGACGACGATCTGCAGGGTGTAATTGCCCTGCGGGGCGATGAATTGCGGGAAGAAGGCGCCGAAGAACACCAGGGTCTTGGGGTTGCTGAGCGCCACCAGCAGACCCTGCAGGAAGAAGCCGCCACGCGGCTTTCTCGCCGTGCCGTCGGCGTTCAGCGTGCCCTTGGCGCGGAACATCTGCACGCCCATCCAGATCAGATAGGCGGCGCCGATCAGACGCACCCATTCGAACCAGTGGCCCATGCCCGCGATCAGCGTGTTGAGGCCGATGCCGACGATGGCGATCATGATGGCAAGCCCGGCCTGCGTGCCGGCGACATTGGCAAGCCCGGCGCGCGCGCCGTGGCGGATGCTGTTGGCGATGATCAGCGTCACCGTCGGACCGGGCACCAGGATGATGACGATGCAGGCAAGGACATAGGCGGCGTAGAGTTCCAGCGACATGGGGATTTCCTCGAGGATGCGCTTAGGCGGCTGGCTGCAATCAATGCATGGCGGCGGGGCTGGTGCAAGCCGTCGCAGACCGTGCCGCCCCTCGCGTCAGGACGCCCCCGCCTGCCAAGGCAAGGTCGCCTCATAGGCCGCGCCGGCCCTGAGCACGGCGAGGTCGCCGCGCGGGCGTCCGATCAGCTGCATGCCCATGGGACGGCCTTTGTCGTCGAAGCCGACGGGCACGTTGAGCGCCGGACAGCCGCCGAGCGTGGCGAAGGCCGAAACCTGCATCCAGCGATGGTAGCTGTCCATCGTCCGTCCGGCGACCTCACTTGGCCAATGCGTGCCGACGTCGAAAGGAAAGACCTGCGCCGTCGGCAGCGCGATGAGATCGAAGTGCTCGAACAGCGACAGCAGCGTCCGGTGCCAGGCGGTGCGGATGACCGAGGCCGCGCGGATCTGCGGCGCCGTCAGCCGCATGGCGTTCTCCACCTCCCAGACGGCTTCCGGCTTCAGCAGGGCGCGCTTGTGCGGGTCGTCATAATGGACTTTCAGCGCCGAGCCGCTGCTCGCCTGCCGCAGCGTCACGAAGGCTTGCCACAGTGCCTCGAAATCGAAATCCGGCAGCAAGGGCTCGGTCAGGAAGGATGCCTCCGCGAAGCGGCCGAGTGCGGCCTCGCACAGATCGAGGATGCCAGGCTCCACCGGCAGGTGACCGCCGAGATCACCGAGCCAGCCGACGCGGCCGCCGCTTGCCGGCGTTGCCAGCCCTTCGAGGAATGAACCAGGCTTTTCCCAGGACAAGGGCGCATGCGGATGGTAGCCCGCCTGCACGTCGAGCAGCAGCGCCATGTCGCTGATGCTGCGGCCCATCGGCCCGTCTATGCCCATCTGAGCATGAAAGACTTCCAGGTCCGGCCCTCCGGGGACAAGGCCCTGCGACGGGCGGAAGCCATAGACATTGTTCCACGCCGCCGGATTGCGCAGCGAGCCGCCGAAATCGCTGCCGTCGGCGACCGGAACCATGTCGAGCGCAAGGGCGACCGCAGCGCCGCCGCTCGACCCGCCTGCGGTGAGCGCCGGATCGAAGGCGTTCAGCGTCGGGCCGAACACGTTGTTGTAGGTGTTGGATCCCAGCCCGAATTCGGGAACATTGGTCTTGCCGATGATGATGGCGCCGGCCTTGCGGATGCGCTCGACGAAGAAATCATCCTCCTGCGGCACGAAATCGGCGAAGATCGGCGAGCCGAAACTGGTCCTCAAGCCGCTCGTCATGGCGAGGTCTTTTATCGCCATCGGCAGGCCGAACAGCGAGCCGGCCGGCCCGCCTTGCGCTAGATGCGCGTCCGCCGCGTCGGCCTCGCGCAGGATGTCGGAGCGCTCGCGCAACGAGACGATGGCGTTGACCAGCGGGTTTACCGCGTCGATGCGGTCGAGGAATGCGGCGACCAACTCGCGCACGGACAGGCGGCGCAGCCGGATCGCCTCGGCCAGGTCGACAGCGGACATCCGGCAGATGTCGCCGGCGGGGGGCACGGCGTGCTTCGTTGCGGGGCGCAGGGCTGTCATCCGGCGTTGTTGCGCAGGGCGGTGTCCACATCCGCGGCCAGCGGGATGGCCGGCTGGGCGCCGGGCTTCAGGCAGGCGAGCGAGCCGGCGGCTGCGGCGCGGGTGAGAGCCTGCTCCAGCGGCAGGTTGGACGCCAGCCCGGCGGCGAGATAACCGCAAAAAGTATCGCCGGCCCCGACGGTGTCGACCGGCGTGATCTTCAGCGCCGGCACGGTCAGGAAATCCTCCGGGGTCGCCGCCAGCACGCCGTCGCCGCCGAGCGTGACGACGATGGTGCGGCCGGTTTTGCCGGCGAAGTCGCGCATGCGCGCCGGGCGGTCTCGGCCTTTCAGCGACAGCGCCTCGCCGTAAAGGTCGAATTCGGTTTCGTTGGCGACGGCGTAGTCGGCCTTGCCGAGCAACGCTGCCGCCTCGCTACGGAACGGCGCGGTGTTGAGCACGGTGACCGCGGCGGCGGCGCGTGCGGCGTCAAGCGCTGCATCGACAGTCTGCAACGGGATCTCGTGCTGCAGCAGGACGACGTCGCCCTTCGCAAGGAAAGCCTTGGCGAGATCGCCGGGCAGCACCGAATCATTGGCGCCCGGCACGACGGCGATGACATTCTCGCCATCGGCGCCGACGAGGATCAGCGCCGTGCCGGTGGAGGCGAAGCTCTGGCCGACGCCGGAGAGATCGACCTTGCCGGCCACCAGCAAAGCCAGCGCCTCAGTGGCGAAATTGTCCTTGCCGACGGCGCCGACCATGCGCACCTTGGCGCCGGCGCGCGCCGCAGCCAGCGCCTGGTTGGCGCCCTTGCCGCCGGGCGCGGTGGTGAAGCCGGAGCCGCGGACCGTCTCGCCCGGCGAAGGCAGGCGGTCGACATTGGCGATAAGGTCGAGGTTGATCGAGCCGACAACGATGATCAAGAAAGCCTCCTGCGGAATGCGCGGGAAGCTAACCTGTAAGCCGGCGGCTTGCCAGAGCGTGCGGATGTTTTGCGCCGGGAGCTCGCAAAAAGAAAAACACCGGCGAAGGGATTTCGCCGGTGTTGTTTGATGCGGGCAGCTTCAGGACGCGGTCTGGCCCGCTTCCCAACCGAGGATGGCGCGTTTGCGGGTCAGGCCCCAGTGGTAGCCGGTGAGTGCGCCGGACTTGCCCAGCGCCCGATGGCAAGGGACGACGAAGGACAATGGGTTGGCGCCGACCGCCGCCCCCACCGCCCGGCTGGCGTTTGGCGCGCCGATCCTGGAGGCGATCGAGGAATAAGTGCAGGCCTTGCCCATCGGGATCCTGAGCAGCGCGTCCCAGACGCGCAGCTGGAAGTCGGAGCCGATCATCACCACGCGCAGCGGCTGGTCGGCGCGCCACAATGTCGGATCGAAGATGCGCGCCGCATAGGGCTGGGTGGCGCTCATGTCCTCGACATAGGTGGCGTTCGGCCAGCGGCCCGACATGTCGGCGAAAGCCGCCCGCTCGCCGCCCGGATCGTTGAAGGCGAGCCCCGCAAGGCCACGGTCGGTGACCATGATCAGGGCGATGCCGAAGGGCGAGATGTGGTAGCCGTAGCGGATGGTCAGGCCGGCGCCGCGCGTCTTGTAGTCGCCCGGCGACATCGCCTCGTGGGTGACGAACAAATCGTGCAGCCGGCCGGGGCCGGACATGCCGAGTTCGAACGATGTTTCGAGGAGCGGCATGCCGGAATCGAGCAGTTTGCGGGCATGGTCGAGGGTGACCGCCTGCAGGAAGGCTTTTGGCGACAGGCCGGCCCAGCGGGTGAACAGTTTTTGCAGGCCCGTGGGTGTCTCGCCGACATCGGCTGCCAGGGCTTCCAGCGAGGGCTGGTCGCGATAGTCGAGGCTGATCTTCTCGATGGCGCGGCGCACGACCTCGTAGTCGCTGCCCTTGGGGGTGATGTCGTGCTGCAGGATCGCTGTCGGTTTCATCTGCGTATTCATGGTCATCTGGGCGTTCATGGCAATATCTCCTTGACCGCGAATATCGGTCTTTCCGCCCCTTGCAACCACCCGAAACTTGCCTTGTTGCCGCCTGTTCCCAGATAAATACTGGATTGCGCCCCGGGAGATGCCAATGGCCGGCGAAAGGGTGAATCTGAGCGGAGCAAGGGAGACCTTGCTGATGACGCTTTATGGCAAGGCACTGGAAAGCCGGCTGCCGCATTCGCTGCTCGGGGATCGCTTCGCCGACGAGGCCGTGCGCAAGATCGACTATGATTTCTCGCGCCTCAAGGTCGACACCAATCTCGGCATCGGCCTGGCGATCCGGGCCAAGACGTATGATGTCCGCGTTCAGGACTTCATCGCCAGAAATCCCGGCGCCATCGTGCTGCATCTCGGCTGCGGGCTCGATACGCGCATTTTCCGTGTCGATCCACCCGAAGGCGTGGAGTGGTTCGATGTCGATTTTCCGGATGTCATCGCGCTCCGGCGCAAGCTTTACCCGTCCCGGGACCATTACCACCTCGTCGGCTCTTCGGTAACCGACCCAGACTGGCTGGCAGAAGTGCCGAGCAATCGTCCGGCCGTCGTGGTGATGGAGGGGTTGACGCCTTATCTCCCGGTAGAGGAGGGGCCACGGCTGCTGTCACGCCTTGTCGCGCATCTTGCCGGCGGCGAGCTGATGTTCGACGCCTACAGCCACTTCGGCCTGAAGATGCTGCGCCTCAATCCGACCATCAGGGCGACGGGCGCCGAGGTTCACTGGGCGATCGACGACCCGCAGGTACTGGAGCGTGCCGTTCCGAAGCTGCGCTTTGTCGACGATATCTCGGCCTACAGCGCGGAACGCACAGCGCATATGAGCTGGTCCGCAAAACTGTTCATCGGGCTCTGGAGACACATTCCCGCATTGCGCAAGGTCGGCAGGATTTTACGCTACCGGTTCTGACGCGCCGACTCTAACGCGTCCTGGCTTTTGTCAGAGCACGTGAAAATGCAGTGGCAAAACTCTCGCGGGAGTCAGGGTCCAGGAATGACCCGATCGGCACATTCTGTCCTTGTGCTTCCACCGTCATCCTGGTGATGCCGATCTCGGCATGGCGAGCGACGGAAAAGCGCGCCCAGAACGGGTTGAAGCGATGCGCTTCCGACTTTCCCGAGGGCGCCGTCTTGCGGATGTCGAGGCTGGTGCGCGACACCGACACTTCCTCGCGGGCACGGGCGGCACGATAGTTGGCGCGGAAGGCGATGTAGACGGCGATGACGTCGAGGCCGAAGAAGCCGAACACCGGCCAGGCGCCGCGCGACAGGAAAAACGCCCCGGTCACCACCCAGCCGAACAGCAGCGCGCCCATCAGCACGGCAAAGCCGGTGCGGCCCAGCGAGCGGTGCGGTGTCAGCAGCGCCTGGAAGAATGGCTCGTCGGCCTGAAACGAGGCGTTTGTGTCGCTCATCCCAGGATATTATAGGAGGGAAATGGCCAGCCCCAAGTCCAAAAATCTTTCCCTATCCAAAAGTGAACTGCCGCCCGGGCGGCGCGACGGCTCGAATGCCAAGCCGCGACCGCGGCCGGCGCGGCTCCGTTCGCTCTACAGCGCCGCCGAGGTGCATGAGATCTTCCGGCGGTTTTCGGTGCAGCGGCCCGAGCCGAAGGGCGAGCTCGAGCACGTCAACGCCTTCACGCTGCTGGTGGCCGTGGTGCTGTCGGCGCAGGCGACCGATGCCGGCGTCAACAAGGCGACGCGGGCGTTGTTCAAGGTCGCCGACACACCTGAAAAGATGCTGGCGCTGGGCGGAGCCAGGGTCGGCGAGTACATCCGCACCATCGGACTCTGGCGCAACAAGGCCAAGAATGTCGTGGCGCTCTCGGAGGCGCTGATACGCGATTACGGCGGCGAGGTGCCCAGCGAGCGCGATGAGTTGGTCAAGCTGCCGGGGGTCGGGCGCAAGACCGCCAATGTCGTGCTCAACATGGCGTTCGGCCAGCACACGATGGCGGTCGACACCCATATTTTCCGCATCGGCAACCGCCTCGGCCTGGCGCCAGGCAAGACGCCCGAACAGGTCGAGCAAGGGCTGCTGCGGATCATCCCGGACGAGTATATGCGCCATGCGCATCACTGGCTGATCCTGCATGGCCGCTATGTCTGCAAGGCGCGCAAGCCCGATTGCCCGGCCTGCGTCATCGCCGATCTCTGCAAGGCCGAGGTGAAGACGACAGACGTGCCGGCGCCGCTCGTGGAAATCGCGGCGCCCGGCGTCCCGACAACTAGCTTTCCTCCACGAACACCTCTTCGCGCTTCTTCTTGACCGACGGCAGGAAGACGACGACGAGCACGGCCAGTGCGACGAGCAGCAGGCCGGCGCTGATCGGCCGCGTCACGAAGGTCGAGGGGTCGCCGCGCGACAGGATCATGGCGCGGCGCAGGTTTTCCTCGAGCAGCGGGCCGAGCACGAAGCCGAGCAGCAGGGGTGCGGGTTCGCAGCGCAGCTTGGTCAGGATGTAGCCGAGCAGGCCGAAGAAGGCGACTGCGTAGAGATCGAAGGCGTTGGTGTTGACGCTGTAAACGCCGATCGAGCAGAACGCCATGATGATCGGGAAGAGCACATAATAGGGGATCGTCAGCAGCTTCACCCACAGCCCGATCAGCGGCAGGTTCAGCACGATCAGCATCAGATTGCCGATCCACATCGAGGCGATGATGCCCCAGAACAGCGCCGGCTGCTCGATCGCGACATTGGGGCCGGGCACGATGCCCTGGATGATCATGGCGCCGATCATCAGCGCCATGACCGGATTGGCCGGAATGCCCAGCGTCAGCATCGGAATGAAGGAGGTCTGGGCGCCGGCATTGTTGGCCGATTCCGGTCCGGCGACGCCGGCGATGGCGCCCTTGCCGAACTCCTCCGGGTGTTTCGACACGCGCTTTTCGACCGTGTAGGAGGCAAAGGCCGCAAGCACCGCGCCGCCGCCGGGCAGGATGCCGAGCGCCGAACCGATGATCGTGCCGCGCACGATGGGCGCGGCCATCGCCTTGAAGTCGTCGCGGGTCGGCATCAGGCCGGAGACCTTTTTGATCATCACCGAGCGCTCGTGCTCGTTTTCGAGATTGCGCAGGATCTCGGCAACGCCGAAGACGCCGACCGCCACCGCGACGAAGTTCAGCCCGTCGGCATATTCGCGGATGCCGAGCGTGAAGCGCGGCGTGCCGGTGTAGATGTCGGTGCCGACAATGCCGAGCAGCAGGCCGAGCACGACCATCGCCAGCGCCTTGACGATCGAGCCGTGGGCGAGCGCGATGGACGAGACGAGGCCGACGATCATCAGCGAAAAATATTCGGCCGCGCCGAATTGCAGGGCTATTGCCGTCAGCGGCGGGGCAAAGACGGCGACGAGAAAGGTCGACACCGTGCCGGCGAAGAACGAGCCGATCGCGGCGATCGCCAGAGCCGCCCCGGCGCGACCGTTCCTGGCCATCTGGTAGCCGTCGATGGCGGTCACGGCCGAGGAGGATTCGCCGGGCATGTTGATGAGAATGGCGGTGGTCGAACCGCCATACTGGGCGCCGTAGTAGATGCCGGCCAGCATGATGAGGGACGAGACCGGGTCGCCGATCTGGAAGGTGATCGGCAGCAGCATGGCGATGGTTGCGGTGGCGCCGATGCCGGGCAGGACGCCGATCAGCGTGCCGAGCAGAACGCCGATGAGGCAAAAACCCAGATTGGCCGGCGTGGTGGCCGTCGAAAAGCCGAGTTCGAGGTTCCTGAGGAGGTCCATCTCAGCGCCTCACAATGCCAGCCATTGGGGCAACCAGGGGCCGAAGCGCTGGAATGGCAGCCCGAGCGCGTAGCTGAAGACCAGCACCGAAAACAGCGTCAGGCCGGCCGACAGCAGAAGTGCCGTCAGCGGCTTCATGCGGGCGCTGGCAAAAGAGGCGATCAGCGCCGTCAGGAAGATCGACGGGACGAAGCCGAGGCCGCGCACGGTCATGCCGAAAAAGATCGGCGCCGGCAGGATGAACAGCATGCCGCGCCACGCAATGGGGCCGATCGGCTCGCCCTCGACGCGCACCGCCTGGACGAGGATGATGGCGCCGAGCACGATCAGCACGATCGCCAGCACCAGCGGGAAATAGCCCGGTCCCATGCGGAAGGCGGTGCCGATTTCGAGGCCGAGCGATTGTATCGCGAAAAAGGCGCCGAAAAAGATGAACAGCGCGGCGCACAGGCCGTTTGCCCTGTCGATGGCGAAAGGTTTCATGGCGGTCCTCCCCTGACCCTTGCAACGGGCTTGCCGTTGCAAATGTGAAAACGGACGTCGAAGCGAAAACGGGGCGCCGGCAGCGCCCCGTTCAAGCCTCAGTCGGCGTATTGGCCGGCGGCTTCGATGATCGGCTTCCAGCGCATGATCTCGCCTTCCAGCTTGGCCTTCAGCGCTGCCGGCGTCGCGTCGGCCTCGGACGACGGCTTGGTGCCGAGTTCGGCGAAGCGGGCGATGACGTTGGGGTCCTTCAGCGCGACCTGGAGCGATTTCGACAGTCGGCCGGTGATCTCGGCCGGCGTGCCCTTCGGCGCATAGAGGCCGTGCCAGATGCCGACCTGCACCGCGGGCAGGCCGGCTTCGATGGTCGTCGGCACGTCCTTCAGCACGTCGAGGCGCTCCGGCGTGGTGACGGCATAGGCCTTGATCGTGCCGCCCTGGATCTGCTTGGTGGTGTTGGTGGTCTGGTCGCACATAATGTCGACCTGGCCGCCGAGAAGGTCGGTCATGGCCGGACCGGTGCCCTTGTAGGGCACGGTGACCAGCGGCGTGCCGATGGCGCTCATGAACAGCATGCCGCACAGATGCGAGGCAGCGCCGATGCCGGCATTGGCGACGGTGATGGTGTCCTTGTTGGTCTTGGCGTATTCGACCAGCCCTTTCAGGTCGGCCGGCTCCAGGTCCTTGCGGGCGACGATGGCCATCGGCACCTCGGTGACGAGGCCGACATACTCGAAGGCGTTCAGCGTGTCGTAGGCGAGTTTTCTGTAGAGGGTCGCGCTGGTCGCCATGCCGATGTGATGGAGGAGCAGCGTGTAGCCATCCGGGTCGGCGTTGGCGACGCGGCCGGCGCCCAGCGTGCCGCCGGCGCCGCCGACATTTTCGACGATGATCTGCTGGCCGAGATCCTTCGACATGGCTTCGGCGACGAGCCGCGTAACCGTGTCGGTCGGACCGCCGGCCGCAAACGGCACGACGACGGTGATGGTGCGCTCGGGATAGGTCTGTGCGCTGGCGGTGAACGAATAAAGCGTGACGGCCGCGGCGGCGGCCAGGGCGGCTACAATTTTCCTCATCGTAATTCTCCTCCCAGGATATCAATCTCCGATCGCTGTGCAGGTCAGGCAGCGAGGGTGCAACAAAGGCAAGCTAACAGATTGTCGCCTGACGCAAACTGCAAAATACAGTCGTGCGCAACCATGGCGATCAGTGGGGAGTATGCCCGGAGGAGATGGGTTTGGTGTTGGCGTTGCTTCAATAATCGTAGCCGCGCGCCATCGCCGCCGCGAAGATCGGGATCAGCAGGAAGATGAAGGCTTCGGCGCGCACATAGGTCTTCACCGAGGCGAGTTCCGCAACCGGCACCTGAAAGCCGGGATTTGCACTGGCTTGCCGGTTCCAGGAGATGAAGCGGATGGTCGGGATGATCGACAGCAGGCCAACGATGCCGAATGCCGCCATCTTGGCCCAGAA
Source organism: Mesorhizobium sp. M0615 (assembly GCF_040320805.1). Lineage (NCBI taxonomy): Bacteria > Pseudomonadati > Pseudomonadota > Alphaproteobacteria > Hyphomicrobiales > Phyllobacteriaceae > Mesorhizobium > Mesorhizobium sp. M0615. Next base: position 355,803 of record NZ_JAMYQI010000008.1, read on the forward strand.
CACCCAGTTGTAGACGTAGAACTCCCAGCCCTTCAGGCCGTAGACGACGCGGCCGATGCCGACGATGATGATCGACATCGCGAGGATGCCGTAGTGGCGGTCGATGCCGGCAAGCCGCTTCAGCGTGGCGGCGGAGAGGTCGCCGCGGATCAGGACAAATTCGGCGCCAATGATGCCGGCCAGCGAGAACACCAGCAGATGATGGAAAATGGCAAGCACGAGATCGGTGGTGTCCATGGCGTTCTCCTCCCATTGGCGGTATCGAGACCGGCCCTTGCCGGACCGGTTGCGAAAGGTAGCATCGTTCGGCAGAATTCCCAGAGGCGGATCTGGGTTGGACCATCGGCGTCGCCATCCTGACAGCTGGGGTTTTCTGAAATGACCGGACTGAAGCGCGCCCTGTACCCGATGCCGGACGACATCCGCATCGCCCTGACCGAAAAAGGACTGACAGCGGCCTACGAGGCGCGGCCGGACTACCAGAAGAACGATTATCTCGGCTGGGTCGCCCGCGCCAAACGCAGCGACACCAGGCAGAAGCGGCTCGACCAGATGCTGGACGAATTGCGGCGCGGTGGGCTCTACATGAAGATGGTCTGGCACGGCTGAAAGTAAGCCGACGCTGTTCGCTTCGACCGCCTGGTCGCGCCAGGCCGTTCGGAAGCTTCCCTGGCTGAATGATGATCCGGCTTGGCCCTTGTCCGGGCGCGCTGGTTTGCTAAGCGCTGACCGTCAACGGAGGCAGAGTTTCATGGGCAGTCCAAAAACAGCCGGCGTCCCGGTTCTCGAAACGGAACGGACCATCATGCGGGCGCACCGGATCGAAGACTTCGACAACTATGCTGTCATGTGGGCCGACCCCGTCACCACCCGTTTCATCGGCGGCAAGCCGCGGACGCGGGAGGAAAGCTGGATGCGGTTCCTGCGGCATGCCGGCCTGTGGTCGCTGCTTGGCTACGGCTTCTGGGCGGTCGAGGACAAGGCCAGCGGTCGCTTCATCGGCGAGGCCGGATTCCACGATCTGAAGCGCGACATCGAGCCGTCGCTCGAGGGCATTCCGGAAGCCGGCTGGGCGCTGGCGCCGCAAGCGCATGGCAAGGGTCTTGCCAGCGAAGTCGTCAGAAGGGCCCTGGCCTGGGGCGACGAAACCTTTGCCGGCGCGAGAACCGTCTGCATCATCGATCCGGAAAACACCGGTTCGTTGAACGTTGCGGCAAAGTGCGGCTACACCAAGGTCCTGGAAACCACCTATCACGATGGGCCGACGATCCTGCTCGAACGGCGGGTGTGAAGCGCTTCATCGACGCAATTTCCACGTTCTGCTAGGGTTGGCTATTCTAATCTAGCTACGCAATTCCTGTGGGAAAACCGCTCACACTTTTCCTGGAATTGCTCTTTGGGGGAGCCGACCATGCGTGCGATCAATGCGATATCTCTGAAGCTTTTCTGGGCGGGGCTGCTGCTCCTGGCGGCCGTGCAACTGGCGGGCGCCGATGCGACGGTGCCGACCGCCGACATCGAGGGCGGTGCCGACAATCATCTGGCCAAGCGCTACGAGGGGTCGTTCATCGTCTCCTACGAAAAATTCGCCTATACCGATTTTACAGTGCCGCTGTCGCCGCTGAAGCCGAGCGCCGATCCGGATGCCCGTGACACGATGAACAACCGTGTGTTCGCGCCGGACATGAAGGCCGAGGTCGAAGGCGCGCTGACCCGCATCGCCTATGTGCTGCCGGCCGAGCGCTCCCCGCTCGAAGTGCTGCGCAACTACCAGGATGTGATCGCGGCCGCCGGCGGCGAAGTCCTGTTCGAATGCAAGAAGGAAGAGTGCGGCGGCGCCGCCGACCGGTCGTCGAGCGGTGGCGGCGGCGACATGAGCCTGATGATGTATTTCTTCCATGAAAGCGACGTCAAGGACGCGGCCTTTTCCAATGGCGCCTGTGCGGTAACCACCGGTATCAACGACCAGCGCTTCTTCGCTGCCAAGGTGCCGCAGGATGGCGGCGACGCCTATGTCACTGTTCAGGCCTATTCGCTGATCGACGACCTCTACTGCAAGGAACTCAACGGCCGCACCATCGCCGTCGTTCAGGTGCTGGAGCCCAAGGCGCGCGACAAGAAGATGGTGGTGGTCGAAGCGGCCAAGATGGCGGATTCGCTGTCGGCCACCGGCTCCATCTCGCTCTACGGCATCTTCTTCGACACCGACAAGGCCGACATCAAGCCGGAATCGGAACCGACGCTGAAGGAGATCTCGACGCTTCTGACCAACGAGCCCGGTATGGCGGTGATCGTCGTCGGTCATACCGACAACCAGGGCGCCTTCGACTACAATATCGATCTGTCGTCGCGGCGGGCGCAGTCGGTGAAGGCGGCGCTGGTCTCGAAATACGGCATCGATGGCGGCCGGCTGACCGCCGCCGGCGCCGGCATGATGGCGCCCGTCGCCAGCAATGACGGCGAAACCGGCCGCGCCAAGAACCGCCGCGTGGTGCTGGTCAAGGCGAACTGAGGCCGATCACGGTTTCAGCGCCGGCTAGGCGCGCTGCCTGCTCCAGCATCGAGGCATCCTCGCCGAAGGCGCGGGTGGCGCGAGCGGCGGCCTCCAGCAGGTCCGGTGTCATGCGGCGCAGGAACGCCGTATCGACGCGTGTCGACGGGCCGGCGAGCGTCAAGGCGCCGAGCAGAACGCGGCCCGGTCCGAACACCGGCACCGAGACGCCCGCCGTCTCAGGGTCGCGGTCGCCGATCGACAGATAGTGGCAGGCGTTGCGGATGGTCTCGTATGGTTCGCCCGGCTGGCCTGAAAACGCTGCCAGCACGCGGCCGCCCGAGCCGGTGAGCAACGGCAGCAGGTCGCCTTCCCGGATCGTGTAGCGGATAGGATGCTTGGATTCGACGCGGTAGAGACAGGTGCGGGCGTCGCCCGAGCGGACATAGAACGCCACGCTTTCCCAGCTGCGTTCGGCAAGATCACGCATGATCGGCAGCAGGATGTCGACCGCCACGACCGAGCGCTGGTAAAGCGCGCCAAGCCGAAAGGTGGCGGGTCCGATGCGGTAGCGGCCATCGTCGAGCCGCTCCAGCAACTGCCCGCGCAGCAATGAGTTCGCCAGCCTCAAAATGGTGCTTTTGTAGAGCCCGGTGCGCGCCGCGATCTCGGCCAGGCTGAGCGAGCGGTCGGCGGTCGCGAACGCGTCGAGAATGGCGATCGCGCGGTCGAGCGCGGCAACACCATCGGCCGGCAACGGCTGGGATCGCGCTTCGGTCATCTCACGAACAGTTTCATTCCAGTTTACCTGCTCGGACAAAGGCCGGCCGAAGCGATTGTGCCGCACATCCATGGTTCTGTCTAGTAGAACAGCGTTCCTGTTGACAGAACGTACCGAAATCGGCATGAATTTTTGCCGAGCGGGTCTGTTTTCAGGCTACGTTTCTGGCAGGCACCGGAGGAGGTGTCGTGATTTGGAGGAATCCCATGCTGAACAGACGCAGATTTTTGATGAGCACCGCGGCCGCAGGCGCTGCCGGATTCGTTGCAACGCATTTGACGCCCGCCCTCGGTCAGGATGCACCGCAGATCCAGATCTTCGTGCCGGCCGCGCCCGGCGGCGGCTGGGACCAGACGGGGCGCACCATCGACCAGGTGCTGCGCAGTGAAAAACTGATCTCCGGCTCGCAGATCACCAATGTCGGCGGCGCCGGCGGTACTGTCGGCCTGCCGCAGTTCATCAGCCAGTGGAAGGGCAAGGGCAATTCGCTGATGGTGGCCGGCATGGTCATGGTCGGCGCCATCATCGCCAACAAATCGGCCAACAACCTCTCCGAAGTGACGCCCATCGCTCGCCTCACCGGCGAGTTCGAGGCGCTGGTGGTGCCGGCGGATTCGCCGTTCAAGACGGCCGGCGATTTCGTCGCCGCGCTCAAAGCGGATCCGACCAAGGTTCCGGTGGCCGGCGGCTCGGCCGGTGGCTCCGACCACATCCTGTTCGGGCTGATCGCCAAGACGGTCGGCGTTCCGGCAACCAACCTCTCCTATGTGCCTTTCGCCGGCGGCGGCGAGGCGCTGTCGGCGCTGCTCGGCAACCAGGTGGCGGCCGGCATTTCCGGCTTCGGCGAGTTCTCCGAGCAGGTCAAGGCGGGCGCGCTTCGGCTGTTGGCGATCTCCGCCGACAAGCGCCAGGACGGCATCGACGCACCGACGATGAAGGAAGCCGGCATCGACGTCGAACTGTTCAACTGGCGCGGCGTATTCGCACCGCCAGGCGTCTCCGACGCCGACAAGGCGGCGATGGTCACGATGATCGAGACCATGGCCAAGAGCGATGCCTGGGCAGCCGAATGCAAGAACCGCAACTGGACCCCCATCCTTCTGACCGGCGACGATTATGCGAAATTCCTCGTCGACGACACCGCCCGCATCACCGCGATCCTCAAGGATCTCGGCCTCGCCTGATGTCTTCAGGGGCGGCCACGGCCGCCCCTTCCGACATTAGCCTGCGGCATGGACATATCATGCGCTGGGAGTGAAACTGCGGATGCGGCCGGCGGGAGGATGCCGGCCATCTCGGGAGGACATCGATGAGCACCAGCGACCAGCAGCCGGCGCCCCCGCGCCTTGCCATGCCCGAATTGTTGATCGGCATCGGGCTTCTCGCCTGTGCTGCGGCCGTGGCGTGGCAGACCCTGGCGATCCCGGTTTCGCCGCTCTATTCCAAGGTCGGGCCGACCGTCTTTCCCTACATCACCATGACCGGCATGATCGTGCTTTCGCTGCTGCTCATCGTCGCCGCGCTGCGCGGCGGCTGGCAGCCGCAGGAGGAAAAGGAAACGCCGACCGACTGGAAGGCCATGGGCATCGTCGTTGCCGGCCTGGTCGCCAATCTGGTGCTGATCCAGCCGCTCGGCTTCACCGCCGCCTCGGTCATCATGTTCGTGCTCGTCTGTTATGGCTTCGGCAGCAAGCACACGCTGCGCGATGCGCTGACCGGCCTGATCCTGGCGCTTGCCGCCTATTTCGGCTTTGCCAGGGCGCTCGGCGTCAACATTGGCGCCGGCTTCATCGAAAACCAGCTGAACACGGTGATCGACGCGATCATCGCCACTGCGAGGGGCTGACGCCATGGAGACGCTCGGCCATCTCGCCCACGGATTTTCCGTCGCTTTCTCGCCGATGAACCTGCTGTGGTGCCTGGTCGGCACCACGCTCGGCACGGCCATCGGCGTGCTGCCCGGCCTCGGGCCGGCGCTGACCATCGCGCTGCTGCTGCCGATCACCTACCAGGTGGCGCCGGAGGCGTCCTTCATCCTGTTTGCCGGCATCTATTACGGCGCCATGTATGGCGGCTCGACGACCTCGATCCTGCTCAACACGCCGGGCGAAAGCGCCACCATCGTCACCGCGCTGGAAGGCAACAGAATGGCCCGCTCGGGTCGCGGCGGCGCGGCACTGGCGACCTCGGCGATCGGCTCCTTCGTCGCCGGCACCATCGGCACGATGGGCGTCGCCTTCCTGGCGCCGGTGGTGGTGAAGTTCGCGCTGGCCTTTGGTCCGGCCGAATATTTCTCGCTGATGGTGCTCGCCTTCATCACGGTTTCGGCGGTGCTCGGCTCGTCCTCCGTGCGCGGCCTCACCAGCCTGTTCATCGGCTTCGTCATCGGCATGATCGGCGTCGACCTGCAGACGGGACAGCCGCGCTTCACCTTCGGCATGAACGAACTGCTCGATGGCGTCGATGTCATCATTGCGGCGGTCGGCCTGTTTGCCGTCGGCGAGACGCTCTACATGGCCTCGCGCCGCTATGCCGGCAAGGACGAGATCGTGCCGCTCAAGGGCTCGCTCTACATGACAGCGGCCGAATGGGGACGATCGTGGAAGCCATGGCTGCGCGGCGCTTTTATCGGCTTCCCGATCGGCGCCATGCCTGCCGGCGGCGCCGAGATCCCGACCTTCCTGTCCTATGCCATCGAAAAGAAGCTGTCGAAGCACAAGGAGGAGTTCGGCACGGTCGGCGCCATCGAGGGCGTTGCCGGACCGGAAGCCGCCAACAATGCGTCTGCCGCCGGCGTGCTGGTGCCGATGCTCACCCTTGGCCTGCCGACCTCGGCGACCGCCGCAATCATGCTGTCGGCCTTCCAGAGCTACGGCATCAATCCGGGACCGCTGCTGTTGACGACGCAGGCCGATCTGGTCTGGGGCCTGATCGCCAGCCTGTTCATCGCCAACGTCATCCTGGTCGTCCTCAACCTGCCGCTGATCGGGCTGTGGGTACGGCTGTTGAAAATCCCGGCGCCGCAGCTCTATGCCGGCATCCTGGTGTTCGCCACCGTCGGCACCTACGGCATCTCGCAATCGCCGATCGACCTCGTCATCCTCTATCTCCTGGGGGCCGCCGGCTTCCTGATGCGGCGCTTCGATTTCCCGACAGCGCCGGTCATCATCGGCATGATCCTGGGGCCGCTCGCCGAAACGCAGTTCCGCCGGGCGATGACGATCTCGAACGGCGACTGGTCGGTGTTCTACACCCACAAGCTGTCGCTGGTGCTGCTGATCCTCGCCTTCATCGGTCTCGCCGGGCCGCATATCTGGGCCTTCATCGAGCATCGGCGCCGGCGCGGGCCGGAGCATGTGCCGGGCGATGCCTGAGCAACCTGGAGCATCATGACCGATCTGCTTGCCGGCATCCGCATCCTCGACCTGACCAATGTGCTGGCGGGCCCTTATTGTGCCTACCAGCTGGCGCTGCTCGGCGCCGATGTCATCAAGGTCGAGACGCCGCAAGGCGGCGATCTGGCGCGCCAGCTCGGCGCCTCGCCGGCGCTCAACAATGCGGGCATGGGCGCGTCGTTCCTGGCGCAGAATGCCGGCAAGCGATCGGTGGTGCTGGATCTCAAGAGCGAAGCCGACCGCGAACGCTTCCTCGATCTCGTCGCCTCGGCCGACGCGCTGGTCGAGAATTTTCGACCGGGCGTGATGGGGCGGCTGGGTCTCGGCTATGAGGTGCTGAAAGCGGTCCGCCCCGGTCTCGTCTATTGCGCCATATCCGGTTTCGGCCAGAGCGGGCCGATGCGCGACAATCCGGCCTACGACCAGATCATCCAGGGGCTGTCCGGCATCATGAGCATCACCGGCACGCCGGAGACAGCACCCTTGCGGGTCGGCTATCCCGTCGCCGACACGCTGGGCGGGCTGGTCGGGGCCTTCGCCATTGCCGCGGCGCTGGTCAAGCAGAAGACCTCGGGCGAGGGCGCGTTTCTCGATGTCTCGATGCTCGAATGCACGCTGTCGGCGCTGGGCTGGCCGGTGTCCAACTATCTGACCGCCGGCGTCGAGCCGCAGCCGATGGGCAATGAGAACATGACGGCTGCGCCCTCCGGCGCGTTTCGCACCGGCGACGGCCTGCTCAACATCGCCGCCAACAAGCAGGAGCAGTTCGTCACGCTTTGCCGGCTGATCGGCCAGCCGGAACTGGCCGACGATCCGCGCTTTGCCGAGCGCGAGACGCGCAAGCAGAACCGCGCTGTGCTGAAGGTGCTGATCGAGACGGCTTTGGCGAGCGCCTCGGCCGCAGCCTGGGAGGAAAAATTCAACCGCGCCGGCGTGCCGGCGGGCCGGGTGCTGACGATCCCCCAAGTGCTTGGCGAGCGCCAGGTCGTCGAGCGCGACATGACCACGCGTTTCCAGGGTCTGCCCGGCATGGCGCAGCCGCTGACCGTGGTGCGCGGCGGCTTCATGGTCGATGGCGCGGCACCCTTGCCGGTCCTGCCGCCACCGGTGCTGGGTGAGCATATGGACGAGGTTTTTTCCACCCTGCCGCCGCGCGCCAGGAGAAGCGCGTGAGCGAGAGAAAAACCGGCCGCGAGCGCGGCGAGGAGTGGTGGCAGACCGGCATCATCGAGATGAGCCCCGGCATCATCCGGCTGCGCGGCTATGAAATCCAGGAGCTGATCGGCCGCGTCAGCTTCCCGGCAACGATCTGGCTGATGCTGCGCGGCGAATTGCCGAGCAAGGAGCAGGCGGCGCTGCTCGGCATTGCGCTGGGGGCGGCCGTCGACCACGGGCCGCAGGCGCCGTCGATCGCCATTGCACGCATGGCCATCACCTGCGGCGTCGGCATCAACAACGCCATGGCGTCCGCCGTCAACGTGCTGGGTGACGTGCATGGCGGCGCCGGCGAACAGGCGCTGTCCTTCTATGGCGACATTGCCGTGGCACTTGACCAGGGTGTTGCGCTGGACCAAGCCGTAGCCGCACGGCTCGACCGTTTCTTCGCCGAGGAGAAAGGCTATGTGCCGGGATTTGGCCATCGCTTCCACCCGGTCGATCCGCGCGCGCCGCGCCTGATCGCAGTGACGCGCGAGTTTGCCGCGCGCGGCGTCGTCAGCGGACGCTTTGCCGACATCGCCGGGGCCGTCGAATCAGAGGTGGCACGGCGCAAGGGGAAGAAAATACCGCTCAACATCGACGGCGCCACCGCCGTCATCTATGGCGAGCTCGGCTTTCCGCCGCCGTTGACGCGCGGCCTGTTCGTGCTCTCGCGCTCGGTCGGCATCCTGGCGCATGCATGGGAACAGTCGCAGCAAAGCGAGCGCAACAAAGGGCCGCTGCCGCGCGAATGGCTGTGGGCCTATACGGGCACGCCGCTGCGGCCATTTCCCGCTGAGGGGGATGAGGGTCTCGCTGAAGGGGACGAGGGCAAGTGAGGTTGGTCAGGCCGGGTCCGGCACTGCCGGCTGAGGCGGCGCCAGGTTGGCCATCAGCGTCGAGAGATCCGGCTCATCGATGAGCAACGCCGCGTCCTGCGGCTTGAGCCATGCCCGCTGGCGGCTCTTGGCCTCCTGCCAGTTGGCCAGTTCCTCGGACACCTCCAACAGATAGACGACGACGTCGACGCGCACAAAATTGTGCTCCAGCCGTTTCCAGTAGGAATAGCTGCCGGCAGGCGCCTTGCGGGTCTTGCCGAGCACGCCGGCTTCTTCGCGCGCCTCGATGGTGGCGGCCTTGCGCCCGCTCTTTCCTTTCATCGGCCAGCCCTTGGGCACGATAAAGCGCTTCGTCGCTCGCGACGTCACCAGCATCACTTCGAAATTGCCTGAAACGTCCAGACGAAAGGGAATGGCGGCGACCTGGCGAATGCGTTCGCCTCGCCTTGCCTTGCGTACCGCCTTTTTCTTCGTCGTCGCCATGTGCTGAAAATCCGGTCGGCGGGCGCACCGCCGCACGCCGCCTGCAAACCCTGATATGCCCGCGAGGCAATGAGCATTTTTAGTAAATAAGTCGACTAAGTAAATCGCTAGCAACCGATATCAACGGCAAACACGCACAATCTGGTTGTTGACGATCTGAATCGGACAAGCTTGCCGGACGACGGGCACTTCGGGGCGCGGCTGCGGCACGATCCGACGGTCCTGCTCGCGATATTGCTGCTGCTGTTGCTGGAACTGCTGCCGCTGCAGGCTGTTGCGCAATTGCTGCAGCTGGTTCTGCTGGATCAGCCGGTTGGCGCTGGGATTGACGGACTGGGCCGCAGCAGATTGCATGATGCCGGCGAGCGTTGCCGCCGCCAGCATTGCCGACATGAGAACTGTCGATAGGCGAAGCGTCGACATCAGTTCATTCCCGTACAGATATAACCTCCTCTCTATATAGGGCGTTCGTCTCGATCTGCCATGGGCCGGTCTGCCATGGGCCGATCTGCCACGGGTTGGCGAAATCCCTGAGGAAGCGGCCCGGCCGCACTTGACAGAAAAGATCGATTGACCGCTCTATCGGGCGCGGATCTCGGGCTCAATCGCGGCTGACTCGAGGCGCAATCGGGAGCATATCGATGAAAAGCAGGCAAGTATATTTCGCGGCGCTACTGGGCAGCATCTGTATTCTTGGCCCGGTGGCAGTCGCGGCGCAAACCAAGACCGACAAGGCGGCGCCTGCCGCCGCAGCGCCCGCCCCTGCTGCCGGCCCGACATTGCCTGGCGGCGCCTCGGCGCTGTCCGAGACACATGGCGACTGGACGGTCAATTGCCAGGTAACCGGCACGGCCAAGGTTTGCAGCCTGTCGCATCAGCAGTTCAACAAGCAGTCCAACCAGCGCCTGCTGGCGATCGAGCTGTCGAGCAAGAGCGGCGAGGATGCCGCCGGAACGCTGGCGCTGCCGTTCGGCCTGGCGCTCGCCAAAGGAGTCAGCCTGACCATCGACGACCAGAAGCTGGAAGGCAGCTTGCCGTTCAACACCTGCCAGGCCGTCGGCTGCCTGGTGCCGGTGGCGTTCGATGCCAGCGTCACGCCGCTGCTCAAGGCAGCCACCACGCTGAAGATCGACGCCTTCGCGGCCGACACCGGTCAAGCGGTGAGTTTCACCCTCCCGCTCAACGGCTTCGGCGGCGCACTGGCACGGACCGCGGAACTCTCGGCGGACTGAGCGGAAAACGTCCGGTCACTCAACCTCGCGCAGCCGGTACCCCACCCCGGTCTCGGTGGTGATGTAGCGCGGCTGGTCGGGCGACTTTTCGATCTTCTGCCGGAGCTGGCGGACATAGACCCTGAGATACTGCACGTCGGTCGAATCGCCCCACACCTGCTTCAGAATGAAATGGTGGGTCAGCACCTTGCCGGCATGCTGCACCATAATACGCAATATGTCGTATTCCTTGGGGGAGAGCTTTATCTCCTTGCCTTCGACCTTGACGATGCGCTTGACCAGGTCGACGCTGAGATCGCCGGTGTGGAACACCGGCTTCTCGCCCTGCTGCTGGAATTTGTGGCGCAGCGCGACGCGGATGCGGGCGACCAGCTCGTTCATGCCGAACGGCTTGGTGATGTAGTCGTCAGCGCCGAGTTCGAGCGCCGCGACGATGCCGGCTTCGTCGGTGCGGCTGGACAGGATGACCACGGGCACGTCGAGGCCGTCGCCGCGCCATTTCCGCAGGAGATCGAGGCCACCCATGCCGGGCAGGCCGAGGTCGAGCAGGATCAGATCCGGCTTTTGTGCATCGACGAGTTCGATCGCGGCCCCAGCATTGGGCGCCTCGCTGACCGCATAGCCCTGGCTGCCGAGGCCGACGCGCAGCAGTTTGCGGATCGGCGGCTCGTCATCGACGACCAGTATGCTGACATTGGAATTTGTCATGCCGGATCACCAGATGCTTGCTCGTCCACACCTGATACGTCCGTATCGGACGATTGTACCAACCTCGGCATGCGGATTGTGAAGACTGCGCCCGGGCGATCGCTGCGGTTCGCCGCCATGATCGTGCCGCCCATCGCCTCGATGAAGCCCCGGCAGATTGACAGGCCGAGCCCGGTGCCGGCCTGGACCTGATCGCGCTTGCGCACCCGGTAGAAGCTGTCGAAGACGCGCTCCAGGTCGGCGGGCGGAATGCCCGGTCCCTCATCCATGATCTGCAGCGCGACGGAGCCATTGTCGGCCCAGCCCTGCAGCCGGATTGTCGATCCCTGTGGCGCGTATTTCGCGGCATTGTCGAGCAGATTGAACAGCATTTGTTCGAACAGCACGGGATCAAGCTTCAGCATCGGCAGGTCGGCCGGAATATCAACCTCGGTCTTATGCCCGGCAGTGATCTTGCGTGCCCGCTGCAAGGCCGAGCCAACGACATCGCCGACATAGTGCAGGGCGAAATTCGGTTCCATGGCGCCCGATTCAATCTTGGTCATGTCGAGCAGATTGGCGATGAAGCGGTTCAGCCGTTCGGACTCGTCGAGCACGGTGGTCAGCAGCTCGGCCCGATCGTTCTCGGGCAGTGCCGGCGCAAATTCCCTGAGCGTGCCGGCCGCGCCCATGATGGCGGCCAGCGGCGTCTTCAGATCATGCGAGATCGACGTCAGCAGTGCCGAGCGCAAGCGGTCGGCCTCGGCCGCCAGCCTGGCGCGATCGACATCGGCGACCAGCTGGATGCGCTCGATGGCAACCGCCGCCTGATCGGCCAGCGCGTCGAGCAGGCGCTGTTGCTCGGGCGTCAAGAGCGGCCCCTGCTTGTCATTGTCGAGGCCAACGACGCCGATGGCGGTACGGCCGGTCCGCAAGGGCAGGTAGAGCCGTTTTGCCCCGGGCAGGGTATCGGCGCCACGGCCGGCAGCCCGGTTGTGTTCCCAGGCCCAGCGTGCAGCCGCGATGTCGGCCTCGGCCAGCGTGTCGTCGGGGGGATAACCGGCCTTGACGGTGATCGTGCCGTCCTCCGGCAACAGCAGCACTACGCGCAGCTTCAGCATCGAGGCGATCTGGAACGCGGTGGCCCACAAAACGTCGTCGAGCGTGCCCGCGCCGGCGAGTTTCTTGGAAAAGAGGTAGATGTCCTCGGTCGCCCGGGCGCGTGAACGGGCGGCGGCTGCCTGACGCTGCACACGCGCCGTCAGATTGCTGGCGATGACGGCAACGACGAGGAAGACGGCGAAGGCAACGATGCTCTCCGGATCGCGGATCGTCATCGTGTAGCGCGGCTCGAGAAAGAAGAAGTTGAAGGCAATGGCGCTGAGGAAACAGGCGTACAGCGCCGGCCACAGGCCAAAGGTCACTGCCGATGTCAGCACCGCCAGCAGAAGCACGCTGGCAAGGTTGCGAACGTCGAGGAACTGATCGAGGACGGCACTGACGGCAAGCGCGCCGGCGACATAGACGGTCGAGAAAAGATAAGGCCAGATTTGAAATGGCGTCTGCTCGGCCGCCGCCTTGACCCTCGACGTGGCCTCGTTGTCGCGCTCCGTTCCTGAAATGACATGGACGCTGATATCGCCGGCATTGCGGATCAGATCGTAGGTGAGCGAACCCTCGATCAGTTCGCGCCAGCGCGAGCGGGTCGGCCTGCCGACGACGATATGGGTGAAGTTGTTGGCCGTGGCGTGGCGGACGATGTCCTGGGCGACGTTCTGGCCCGGAATGGTCGTCACCTCGGCGCCGAGCTGCTCGGCCAGGCGCAAGAGCGTGGCCAGCTGGTCCTTGTCTTCCTCCGACATGGCGGCCGAACGCGGCGTGTCGACATGCAGCGCCGTCCACGGTGCGCGCAGCCGGCCGGCCAGCCGGCGCGCATAGCGGACACGAGACGCTCCGCCCGGACGCGCATCGACGCAGACGAGCACCCTTTCGCCCGCCGCCCAAGGGCCGGGAATCGCGTGCGACTGCATGTGGTTGAGCAACTGCTCGTCGACGCGCTGGGCGGTGCGGCGCAGCGCCAATTCCCGAAGCGCGGTCAGATTGCCCGGCGAGAAATAGTTTTCGACTGCGCGCTGGGCAGTGTTGGGGAAATAGACCTTGCCCTCTTTCAGCCGCTTGATCAGGTCGTCGGGCGTGAGGTCGATGATCTCGATGTCATCGGCCTGGTCGATGATGGAGTCCGGGACCGTTTCGCGCACCCTGACCCGGGTGATCTGCGCCACCACGTCATTCAGGCTCTCGACATGCTGGATGTTGAGCGTGGTGTAGACATCGATGCCGCGCGTCAGGATTTCCTGGACGTCGAGATAGCGCTTGGGGTGGCGGCTGCCTGGCGCATTGGTGTGGGCGAGTTCGTCGACGAGCACCAGCGCCGGCCGGCGGGCGAGAATGGCATCGATGTCCATCTCGTCCAGCACGCGGTCCTTGTAGTCGACCTTCTGGCGCGGGATCACCTCGTAGCCTTCGACCAGCGCCAGTGTTTCCTTGCGGCCGTGGGTCTCCACGACGCCGACCACTACGTCGACGCCGTCAGCCAGCCTGGCGCGGCCGGCCATCAGCATTTCATAGGTCTTGCCGACGCCGGGGGCAGCGCCGAGAAATATCCGCAGACGGCCGCGCTCTTCCCGTTCCGCATGCTCGAGCAGCGCGTCCGGAGAGGGTCTGGTATCGTTGCTTCTGGCGTCGGGCATCAGGCTCGATCATGAACGGCGCCGAGGATCGTGTCGATCCCCGGCCCCTGGCTTCAGAGATTGTCTCTCACTGCTTGGTATCGTCCAGTGCCAGGTTGAGCGCCAGCACATTGACGACCGGCTCGCCGAGGAAGCCGAGTTCGCGGCCTTCGACATGGCTGTCGACAAGCGCCTTGACCTTGGCTTCGTCGAAGCCCCTGGCCTTGGCCACCCGAGCGACCTGGAAATAGGCGGCGTCCGGGCTGATGGCGGGGTCCAGGCCGCTGCCGGACGTCGTCACCAGATCCATCGGCACCGGCTGGTTCGGGTTCTCCGCCTTCAGCTTTGCAACATCGCCCTTGATGCGGTCGATCAGCTTGGGGTTGGTTGGACCGAGATTGGAGCCGCTGGACGCTGCGGCGTTGTATCCGTCGCCGGCAGCCGAGGGGCGGCCATGGAAATACTTGTCGTCGGCAAAGCCCTGGCCGATCAGTTCGGAGCCGATGACCGTGCCGTTTTTCTCGATCAAGCTGCCATTGGCCTTGTGCGGAAACAGCGCCTGGGCGATGCCGGTCATGCCCAGGGGATAGATCAGGCCGGTCAAAACGGTGAAAAAGACGATCATGATAACAGCGGGTCTTATCTGAGTGAGCATGGACGTATTTCCTTAAGCGAGGCCGAGGCCGGTGACGATCATGTCGATCGCCTTGATGCCGACGAAGGGAACGATGATGCCGCCGAGGCCGTAGACCAGCAGGTTGCGGCTGAGCAGCGCGCCGGCGCCGATGGCGCGGTATTTGACGCCTTTAAGCGACAGCGGGATAAGAGCGATGATGATCAGCGCGTTGAAGATGATGGCCGACAGGATGGCGCTCTGCGGCGTCGCCAGATGCATGATGTTGAGCGCTTGCAGGGGGCCGATTGTATGTCCCGGCGCAACGTAGAAGACGGCAAACATGGCCGGGATGATGGCGAAGTATTTGGCGACGTCGTTGGCGATCGAGAAGGTCGTCAGCGAGCCGCGCGTCATCAGCAGCGCCTTGCCGATCTCGACGATCTCGATCAGCTTGGTCGGGTCACTATCGAGGTCGATCATGTTGCCGGCCTCGCGGGCGGCAACCGTGCCGGTGTTCATGGCGACGCCGACATCGGCCTGCGCCAAGGCCGGCGCGTCGTTGGTGCCGTCACCGCACATGGCGACCAGCTTGCCCTTGGCCTGTTCGTCGCGGATCAGCTTCAGCTTGTCCTCGGGCGTGGCCTGGGCGAGGAAATCGTCGACGCCGGCTTCGGCTGCGATCGCCGCCGCAGTCATCGGATTGTCGCCGGTGATCATCACGGTGCGGATGCCCATTTTGCGCAGTTCGGCAAAGCGCTCGCGGATACCACCCTTGACGATGTCCTTGAGGTGGACGACGCCGAGCAGGCGGCCGTCACGCTCGACGGCCAGCGGCGTGCCGCCCGACTTGGCGATCTCGTCGGCGATCGCCTGGAGATCCTTGACGGTGTCGCTGCCGGGGCGCGTGCCGTGAGTGGCCGATGTCGACTGGCTGACATAGGCGAGAACCGAATCGACGGCGCCCTTGCGCACCGACGAGCCATCGATGTCGACGCCGCTCATCCGGGTCTGCGCGGTGAAGGGCACGAAGCTGGCATGCAAGGTTGCCATGTCACGGGCGCGGATGGCGTATTTCTCCTTGGCCAGCACGACGATCGAGCGTCCCTCAGGCGTCTCGTCGGCGAGCGAGGCGAGCTGCGCGGCATCGGCCAGTTCCTGTTCGGTGACGCCCTTGACCGGCCGAAATTCGGTGGCCTGGCGGTTGCCGAGCGTGATGGTGCCGGTCTTGTCGAGCAAAAGCGTATCGACGTCGCCCGCCGCTTCGACGGCACGGCCGGACATGGCCAGCACGTTGAAGCGCACCAGGCGGTCCATGCCGGCAATGCCGATGGCCGACAGCAGGGCGCCGATGGTGGTCGGGATCAAGGTGACGAACAGCGCGACCAGCACCGTCACCGGGATATAGCCGCCGGAATAGGAGGCAAAGCTCGGGATCGTGGCGGTGGCCAGCACGAAGATCAGCGTCATGCCGACGAGCAGGATGTTGAGCGCGATCTCGTTGGGCGTCTTCTGGCGCGAGGCACCCTCGACCAGCGAGATCATGCGGTCGAGGAAGGTGTGGCCGGAGGCGGCTGATATGCGCACGCGAATCCAGTCGGACAGAACCTGCGTGCCGCCGGTGACCGCCGAACGGTCGCCGCCGGATTCGCGAATGACGGGTGCGGACTCGCCGGTGATTGCCGCCTCGTTGACCGAGGCCACGCCTTCGATCACTTCACCGTCGGACGGGATGATGTCGCCGGCTTCGACCAGCACGATGTCGCCAACCTTCAGGCTGGTGCCGGGCACCAGCTTGAACCTGGAGCGGTCTTCGCCGGCAAGCAGCTTGGCCTGGGTTTCGGTGCGCGCCTTGCGCAGCGAATCGGCCTGCGCCTTGCCGCGGCCTTCGGCGACGGCCTCGGCGAAGTTGGCGAACAGCACGGTGAACCACAGCCAGATGATGATCTGCAGCGTAAAGCCGAAATCGCCGCCGCCGGTGACGAGATCCTTGACGAACAGGACCGTGGTAAGAAGCGAGACGATGGCGACGACGAACATCACCGGGTTCCTGACCAGCGTGCGGGGGTCGAGTTTTCTGAAGGCGCCGCCGATGGCCGGCCACAGGATGCGGGCATCCATGATGCTCGCGGATTTGGACTGGCTCATTTGGTGGCTCCAGTATCTCTGATGTTGGCCGGCACCGAGTGGTCGGATGCCGAGAAAAGGGGCGGCGGCCCATAGGCCAGCAGCCAGATCACGATCATGACCGCCGCAATGCCGAGGAAGGTGGACACGCCGGGGAAGGGAGGGGGCGTTTCCTCCCCCTCATTGCCGGCTCGTGGGCCGGCTCGCGGCCGGGCCTTCATGCGTTTTGGGTAGAACCAGGACATGACAAGCCTCAGAATGTCTGGCCGTTGATGGCAGCCAGGTGCTCGACGATCGGTCCGATCGCCAGTGCCGGGAAGAAGGTCAGGCCGACGACGATCAGGATGACGCCGACGAGCAGGCCGACGAACAGCGGGCCGTCGGTCGGGAAGGTGCCGGCGGAAGCCGGAACCGTCTTCTTCGTCGCTAGCGAGCCGGCAATGGCAAGCGCTGGAATGATGACGAAGAAGCGACCCACCCACATGGAGATGCCGAGCGTGATGTTGTACCAGGGCGTGTTGCCGGAAAGGCCGCCAAAGGCCGAGCCGTTGTTGGCCGCCGCCGAAGTGTAGGCATAAAGAACCTCGGAAAAGCCATGCGGACCGCCATTGGCCATCGAGGCGACGGCGCTTGGCAGCACGACCGCTATTGCCGTGAAGACCAGCATGACCAACGGCAGAGCGAGGATGGCGAGCATTGCCATCTTGACCTCCTTGGCCTCGATCTTCTTGCCGAGATATTCGGGCGTGCGGCCAACCATCAGGCCGGCGACGAACACGGTGATGACGATGAACATGACGATGCCGTAGAAGCCGGCGCCGACGCCGCCGACGATGACTTCGCCGAGCTGCATGTTGAGCATCGGGATCAGGCCGCCAAGTGCTGTGAACGAGTCATGCATGGCGTTCACCGCACCGCAGCTCGCAGCCGTGGTGATGACGGCGAATAGTGCCGAAGCGGCAATGCCGAAGCGGCTCTCCTTGCCTTCCAAGTTGGCGCCGTCGACGCCCAACGCATGGACCAGCGGATTGCCCGCGGCTTCCGCCCAGTAGCAGATAACGACACCAGCGATGAACAGCACACCCATCGTGGCCAGGATCGCCCAGCCCTGGCGCTGGTTGCCGACCATGCGGCCGAAGACGTTGGTGAGTGCAGCACCCAGCGCGAAGATCGTCACCATCTGGATCATGTTGGAGATGGCGTCGGGGTTTTCGAAAGGATGCGCGGCATTGGCGTTGAAGAAGCCGCCGCCATTGGTGCCGAGCATCTTGATGGCAACCTGCGAGGCGACGGGCCCAAGGGCGAGCGTCTGCTTGGCGCCTTCGAGCGTGGTGGCATCGACATACGGCCCCATCGTCTGCGGCATGCCGAGCCAGACATAGACAAGGGTGAGCACGATGCTGAGCGGCAGCAGGATGTAGAGCGTGCAGCGGGTCATATCGACCCAGAAATTGCCGATCGATTTGGCCGAGGCGCGGGCGAAGCCGCGGATCAGCGCCACCGCGATGGCAATGCCCACGGCGGCCGACATGAAGTTCTGCACGGTCAGGCCGGCCATCTGCACGAGGTAGGACAACGTGCTTTCGCCGCCGTAATTCTGCCAGTTGGTGTTGGTGACGAAGCTGACGGCAGTGTTGAAGGCGAGATTGGGTTCGACCGATGCCATCCCGGCCGGATTGTAAGGCAGGACGCCCTGCAGGCGTTGCAGAAAGTACAGCACCAGGAAGCTGGCAAGGCTGAAGAAGATGATTCCTGCCGCGTAGGTCGTCCAGTGCTGCTCCTCGCGCTCGCTGGTTCCCGAAATGCGGTAGAGGCCGCGCTCAACGGGCCCGAGTATGGGCGAGAGAAAGGTGCGATCGCCATTGAAGACGCGGTACATGTAGCCGCCGAGCGGCTTCACCAGCAAAACGACGATCCCGCAATAAACCAGGATCTGTATCCATCCGTTGAGTGTCATGGCTTTCCGTGCCTTGCTTCAGAAGCGTTCTGGGCGAACGAGGGCGTATGTCAGGTAGACGAGCAGGAACAAGGTCACGCCGCCACCGAGGATGTAATCGACAAGCATGGTGCGATCCTTCCGCTTAAAGAGCGTCGCAAGCTTTGATGTAGGCGAGGGAAAGACCGAAGAACAAAACCTCGATCCCGATGACGACAATGTCCATGTGTGTTGGTCCTTGCTTCTGCTTGTATTTGGCGCCAGCGACTGGCGAGCCAGAAATTCCATGAGAACGGCCCGCCGTAACTCTGGGGTCACGGCGTCCGCAGCGTTTTGCTCGAGATGGAATATGGACCCGATCGCCATAAAGGTTCGAGACGGGGCCGGGAGGAAAGATATAAAATTCCTATAAAGATTTCCGGGAGATGGCTCCGTTCCGGGCCGCCAGAAACCGACGCCATGATATCGCGACCCCTCTTGCGGCGGCTCCGTCTTTCGAAACAATGGGAACGCAAAACGAGGGAAAAACAGATGCTCGACATGGCACCATCGAAACAGGCGGCGACATGGCTTTGCGCGCTTGCACGGGCGCTGGAAGCTGATGACGCCGAGGCGGCCGCCAACCTGTTCGTCGAGGATTGCTACTGGCGCGATCTGCTGGCTTTCACCTGGAACATCACCACGATGGAAGGCCGCGATGAGATCCGCGACATGCTGCAAGCGACGCTGGCGGAAGCGAAGCCCTCACACTGGACGCTGTCCGGCGAGGCGACCTCGGATGAGGGCACCGTCGAGGCCTGGTTCACGTTCGAAACGGCGGTCGCGCGGGGCGAAGGGATTGTGCGCCTTACGGACGGCCGCTGCCGGACCTTGTTCACGGCGGTGCGTGAGCTCAAGGGGTTCGAGGAACAAAAGGGACCGGCGCGGCCGCTTGGTATCCGTCACAAGGCCGATCCGAAGCGCGAAACCTGGGCGGAGGCGCGGGCGCGCGAGACGCGCGACCTCGGCGCCACCGAGCAGCCCTATTGCCTGGTGATCGGCGGCGGGCAGGGCGGCATCATGCTCGGCGCGCGGCTGAGGCAGCTCGGTGTGCCCACCATCATCATCGAGAAAAATGCGCGCCCCGGCGATTCCTGGCGCAACCGTTATCGCTCGCTCGTGCTCCACGATCCGGTCTGGTACGACCATCTGCCCTACATTCCGTTCCCGGAGAACTGGCCGGTGTTCACGCCCAAGGACAAGATGGGCGACTGGCTGGAGATGTACACCAGGGTGATGGAGCTCAACTACTGGGTCGCCACCAAATGCCTCAGCGCCAGCTATGACGAGGCCGAGAAGGTGTGGACTGTGGTGGTCGACCGCGTCGGCCGGCAGATCACGCTGAAGCCGAAGCACATTGTCTTTGCCACCGGCGCCTATGGCCCGCCACGCCAGATCGCGCTGCCCGGCGCCGAGACCTTCAAGGGCGAACTCCTGCATTCCAGCCAGTATGCAAGCGGCGAGAAATTCCGCGGCAGACGTGTCGCTGTCATCGGCGCGGCAAGCTCGGGGCACGATGTCAGCGTCGACCTCTGGGAAAGCGGCGCCGATGTCACCATGATCCAGCGCTCGCCGACGACAGTGGTGAAATCCGACACTCTGATGGAAGTCGGCTTCGAGATCTTTTCGGAAAAGGCTCTGGCGCGTGGCATCAGCACCGACAAGGCCGACCTGATCGTCGCGTCGACGCCGTTCGCGCTGGTGCCCAAGGGCCAGCGAGATCTGTACGAAGTTATCAAGGCGCGCGATGCGTCCTTCTACGACCGGCTGCGCGCCGCCGGCTTCGCCATCGATTTCGGCGAGGACGAGACCGGGCTGTTGATGAAGGCCTACCGCACCGGCTCCGGCTACTACATCGATGTCGGCGCCTGCGAACTGATCATCAATGGCGAGATCAAAGTGAAGAGCGGCGTCGGCATCAGTTCATTGACGCCGACCGGCATCCTGTTCGACGACGGCAGCGAACTGGCGGTCGATGCAATCGTCGCCTGCACCGGCTACCAGTCGATGAACGAGACGGTGGCAGCCATCGTCTCGCGTGAGGTCGCCGACAAGGTCGGGCCATGCTGGGGCCTCGGCTCCGGCGTCAAAGGCGATCCCGGTCCTTGGCAAGGCGAGCTGCGCAACATGTGGAAGCCGACAGCGCAGGACGCGCTGTGGTTCCACGGCGGCAATCTGGCGCTGTCGCGGTTTTACTCGAAATATGTGGCGCTGCAGATCAAGGCGCGGATGGAGGGGATCGCGACGCCGGTGTTTTGGGGCGGTGAGTAATTCGGGCGCTAGCGATCTCCCCCATTGAGGGGGAGATGTCGCCGAAGGCGACAGAGGGGGTCGCCACGCGTGGAGCGCTGACCTTCATTGGTAGTGTGCTGAGAGTTCTGCAAATTCGCTGAGAGGGGGCGGTCATGGCAGGCTGGTGATTGTTCACGTCACTGATTCCCGCGAAGGAACGCCGCCATGACCAAGACTGAAGTTAAGACCGCCAGCGCTGCCGTCAAAGACATTTTGCTTTCGAACCCGGATGGATTGCACGAAGTGCT